>NZ_LZMG01000021.1:0-12540 GCF_001673615.1 Mycobacterium sp. 1245499.0 | reverse complement strand
GCCGACCTTCTCGATCGTGATGTGAGTCAGGTAGCCGGCGGGTGCGTCCGGCGGTGGGAACCCCGTGCCGGGGCCGAAGATGGTCGTGGCGATCTCGTCGAGCAGTTCGGGCGCACCGCCCTCCTCGACGCGGGCGGTGCCCCTGATCGACAGATACGGCGTCTGCGGCCCGCTGCGGTCGGTGGACGCGATGGTCACCGCCACGCGGGGATCACGCCGGATGTTGCGGATCTTCTGATGCTCCTGCAGATGAGCGGTGACCAACTCATCACCGCCGTCGGCTGTACTGCGCACCGTCATCCAGACCAGGCTGACTTGCGGGCTGCCGTCGCGATTGATCGTGACGAGCGTGGCCGGGTCGGACCCGATGAGTTGGCGCGCGCTGTCACTGAGTCTCGTTGTGTTCATTGCGTTCTCCTGATGCGTCGTGGCTCCGGGCAATTCGGTTGCCTATCCATACGACGAAGAGGCTGTACGCAATCCGACAGCCCGAAGCCCGGCGCGAGATCGCGCCGGCCGAGCGCTAAAGGATTTGCATCTGCTCGGGTTGCGGCTCGGCCGGCTCGAGCAGCTGCGGGCCGTTGTTGCGGACGTTGTTGACCAGCGTCGAGACCTCACGCATCCGGATGGCGCGCACGTCGGGCGTGCGGTCCAGCAGGTCCTGATCGATCTCGGCGTCCGGGTCAAGCCACCGGTCCCAGTCACGTTCGGGCACCACCAGCGGCATCCGATCGTGAATCTGCGCGAGCTCGCCGGGCGCGTCGGTGGTGATGATCGTGCAACTCAGCAGCGGCGAAGCATCCTTGGCCGGTTTCCACACCGACCACAGGCCCGCCATGAACAGCGGCTCCCCGTCCTCGCGGTACATGAAGAACGGCGTCTTGCGGGTCTTCTTGCCGGCCGCGTCGGCGGAGTTGACCCGCCACTCGTAATAGCCATCCATCGGGATCAGGCAGCGCTTGGACTTCGCGCTGGTCCGGAAGGCGGGCGAGGTGGTGACCTTGTCCGCGCGCGCGTTGATCAGCATCGGCCCCTTGGTGTCGGGCGCGCCGTCGGAACCGGCCTTGGCCCACGGCGGCACCAAACCCCAGCGCATCAGCCGCACCCGGCGCGTCGGCTGGTCTTCGGGCTCGGAATGCCGGCTGACCACGGTCGCGATGGTCGAGGTCGGGGCCACGTTGTAGTTGGGGCCCGTCGATCCGGCGTCGGCGCCGGTGGCCTCGTCGATCGCCTTGATCTTCTGGGCCAGCAAAGCCGGATCGGTGGTGACCGCGAACCTTCCGCACATAACACCCATGGTGGCAGAAACCGGTGACAGGCGATGATGGAGCGGTGAGTACGTGGCAGGCCCCCGTGGCGGCGCAACCGGTGCGCGCGACCGTGACCGTTCCGGGATCGAAATCGCAGACCAACCGCGCCCTGGTGCTGGCGGCCCTGGCCGCCGCCCAGGGGCAAGGCACCCCGACCATCACCGGCGCGCTGCGCAGCCGCGATACCGACCTGATGATCGGGGCGCTGCACACCCTGGGTCTGGACATCGACGGCGACGAGGACGGTGACGGGACCGAACTGACCGTCGGCGGTCGCGTGTCGCCCGAACCGATGGCCCAGGTCGACTGCGGGCTGGCCGGCACGGTGTTGCGGTTCGTCCCGCCGCTGGCGGCGCTGGCCGAATCGATCGTCGAGTTCGACGGCGACGAGCAGGCCCGGGCACGGCCCATCATCCCGTTGCTGGACGCGCTGCGCGGGCTCGGCGTGCGGATCGACGGCTCCGGTCTCCCCTTCCGGGTGCTGGGCACCGGCTCGGTCATCGGCGGGACCGTGAACATCGACGCCTCGGCCTCGTCGCAGTTCGTGTCGGGCCTGCTGTTGTGCGCGGCCTCGTTCGCCGAGGGGCTGACCGTGCAACACACCGGCGGGGCGCTGCCGTCGGCGCCGCACATCGCCATGACGGTGACGATGCTGCGCCAGGCCGGCGTCGACGTCGACGACTCCGTCCCCAACCGCTGGCAAGTGGCGCCGGGAAACGTCGCCGCCCGGCACTGGGAGGTGGAGCCGGACCTGACGAACGCCGTGCCCTTCCTGGCCGCGGCGGTGGTCACCGGTGGCGCGGTGCGCATCACCGGCTGGCCGTCGACCAGTGTGCAGCCCGCCGACAACATCCTGAGCGTGCTGGCCAAGCTCAATGCCGTTGTGCAGCACACTGATTCGTTCCTGGAGGCGCGCGGATCCGGCGACTACGACGGTTTCGACGTCGACCTGCGCGCGGTCGGCGAGCTGACGCCGTCGGTGGCCGCCCTGGCGGCGCTGGCGACGCCGGGATCGGTGTCGCGGCTGTCCGGCATCGCGCATCTGCGCGGGCATGAGACCGATCGGCTGGCCGCGCTGCGCAAGGAGATCAACCGGCTGGGCGGCGACTGCACCGAGAGCCCCGACGGCCTGGTGATCACCGCGACCCCGTTGCAGTCGGGAACCTGGCGCGCCTATGCCGACCACCGGATGGCGATGGCCGGCGCCATCATCGGGCTGCGGGTGCCCGGGGTCGAGGTCGACGACATCGGCTCCACCGCCAAGACGCTGCCGGACTTCCCGCGGCTGTGGGCCCGGATGCTGGAGCCCGGGAAAGAGCCCGGCATGTGAGGCCCGGCGACTACGACGAGTCCGACGTCAAAATCCGCTCCGGCCGGGGCTCGCGACCGCGGACCAAGACCCGTCCCGAGCACGCGGACGCCGAGGCGGCCATGGTGGTCAGCGTCGACCGCGGCCGCTGGGGGTGCGTGCTGGGCGGCGACGTCCATCGCCGGGTCACCGCCATGCGGGCCCGTGAGCTGGGCCGCACCCCGATCGTGGTGGGCGACGACGTCGACGTGGTGGGCGATCTGTCCGGGCGCCCCGACACGCTGGCCCGCATCGTGCGTCGCGGAGAGCGCCGAACGGTGTTGCGGCGCACCGCCGATGACACCGATCCCACCGAGCGGGTGGTGGTCGCCAACGCCGATCAGCTGCTGATCGTGGTCGCGCTGGCCGACCCGCCGCCGCGCACCGGCCTGGTGGACCGAACGCTGATCGCCGCCTACGCCGGCGGGCTCAGGCCGATCCTGTGCCTGACCAAGACCGATCTCGCCCCGCCGGAGCCGTTCGCCCGGCAATTCGTCGACCTGGACCTCACGGTGGTCGAGGCCGGCCGCGACGATCCCCTGCTCGCGGTGGCGGACCTGCTCGCGGGGAAGATCACCGTGCTGCTCGGCCATTCCGGCGTCGGCAAGTCCACCCTGGTGAACCGCCTGGTGCCCGACGCGGACCGCGCCGTCGGCGACGTGACCGACATCGGCCGGGGGCGGCACACCTCGACGCAGTCGGTGGCGCTGCCGTTGACCGAGCCGCTGGGCACCACCGGCTGGGTGATCGACACGCCGGGTATCCGGTCCTTCGGGCTCGCCCACATCCAGCCCGACGACGTCATGATGGCGTTTTCCGACCTGGCCGAGGCCGTCGCCGACTGCCCGCGCGGCTGCGGGCACATGGGTCCGCCGGCCGACCCCGAGTGCGCGCTGGACACCCTGACCGGGCCGGCCGTCCGCCGCGTCGCCGCGGCGCGGCGGCTGCTGGCCGCGCTCAACCAGACTTCTTAGCCAGCCGCATGCCGAGCTCGTCGGGCGGCACCAGATGGCCTTGGGCGCAACGGATTTCGACCGTCGCCTCGGCGCCGCAGCCCAAATGGGTCAGCCGCAGCCGGTTGTGCCCCGGCAGATGGCGCCTCCCCCACTCGAACATCGCCCACACCACCGGCATGAAGTCGATGCCGGCCTGGGTGAGCACGTACTCGTCGCGGCTGCGCTGCCCGGGTTCGCGATAGGGCTGGCGGCGCAGCAGGCCCAACTCGACCAGTTCGCTCAGCCGCGCCGAGGTGGCGGCCTTGGTGATGCCCACCCGGCGGGCGAAGTCGTCGAATCGGGTGGTGCCGTAGTACGCCTCGCGCATGATCAGCATCGCGGACTTGGTTCCGACGACCGCCATCGTCTTCTCGATCGCGCACTGTCCCACCGCCGACCACGAGTCGCGGTCGGCCAGCGGTCCTTGCAGCAGTGTCATTTAAATCACCTCCGCACCTGGGTTGCTTTAAGCATACCGAGGTGTTTATCTAGGTACAGCAATCTATACCTAGATGATCTGGACTCGAGGAGGAGTCATGAACCGCGACGCCGTCATCGTCGGAGCCGTCCGCACCCCCATCGGCAAGGGCAAGGCCAGTGGCGCGCTGCACGACGTGCTGCCCGCCGATCTGCTGGCGCACAGCCTGCGCGAACTGGTCGCACGCACCGGCGTCGATCCGGCCCAGGTCGACGACGTCATCGCCGGCGCCGTCACCCAGGTGGGCGACCAGGCGGCCAACATCGCCCGTAATGCCCTGCTGGGCGCGGGGTTCCCGGAGTCGGTCCCCGGCGTGACGATCGACCGCCAGTGCGGCAGCAGCCAGCAGGCCATCAGCTTCGCCGCGCAGGGCGTGATCGCCGGCGCCTACGACATCGTCATCGCCGGTGGCGTGGAGTCGATGAGTCGCGTGCCGATGGGCTCCCAGGTGTCACCGGGCAGCAACCCGATGGGCGCGGACATGACGCGCCGCTACCCCGACGGCCTGGTGCCACAGGGCATCAGCGCGGAACTGATCGCCGCGAAGTGGGGCTTTTCGCGCGCCCAGCTCGACGAGTTCTCCGCCGGCAGCCACGAGAAGGCCGCCCGCGCCACCAAGGAAGGGCTGTTCGACAACGAGCTCATTCCGATCGCCGGGCTGGCCACCGACGAGATCATCCGCCCCGGCACGACGGTCGAGACGCTGGCCGGATTGCAGCCCGCGTTCTACAGCGACGCGGCCAAAGCCCGCTTCCCGCAGATCAATTGGGAGATCACGCCCGGCAACTCCTCGCCGCTGTCGGACGGCAGCGCCGCGGTGCTGATCACCAGCGGCGAGGCCGCCAAGAAACTGGGGCTGCGCCCGCTGGCCCGGATCCACACCACCACCGTGGTGGGCTCCGACCCGCTCTACATGCTGACCGGCGTCATTCCGGCCACCGAGAAGGTGCTACAGCGGGCCGGCCTGACGCTGGCCGACATCGACCTGTTCGAGGTGAACGAGGCGTTTGCGCCCGTCGTGCTGGCCTGGGCGCAGGACACCGGGGCGGACCTGGCCAAGACCAACGTCAACGGCGGGGCGATCGCGATCGGTCACCCGTTGGGCGCCAGCGGCGCTCGGCTGATGACGACACTGGTCAACGCTCTCGAGCAGCGCGGCGGTCGGTACGGTCTGCAGACGATGTGCGAGGGCGGCGGCATGGCCAACGCCACCATCATCGAGCGACTGTGAGCCGGTCGATGTCGCAGGCCACCTCGAACATCTTCGTCGTCGGCGGCACCGGAGCCCAGGGCATGCCCATCATCCGCGCGCTCGTCGCCGACAAGAAATACTCGGTTCGGTTTCTCACTCGCGACGCAGGTAGCCGGCGAGCCAGGGAACTGTTGGAGCTCGAAAACGTCTCCGCCGTGGAGGGATCGTTCGCTGACGAAGCGACGCTGCGAGAGGGATTCCGCGGTTGTGACGGAGCCTTCGTCAACATCGACGGGTTCAACACCGGCGAGAAGGCCGAGATTTACTGGGCGATCCGCAGTTACGAGATCGCCATCGAAGAAGGAATCAGATTCTTCGTGTACGGAAACCTCGACTACGGGCTGAAGAAGGCGGGATACGACTCTCGGTTCCGCACCGGTCACTACGACGGCAAGGGGCGCGTTGGCGAGTGGATTCTGTTCCAGAATCAGGTGAATCGCGATCGGATGGGCGCGGCGCTGTTCACCTCGGGCCCCTACCTCGAGATGGTGATCTCGCCCGGCACGCCGATGACGCCCACCGTCGAAGACGGCGTCCTGACGTGGCGTGTTCCACTCGGAGACGGGGCCGTGCCGCACGTGTCACTCGAGGACTGCGGTTACTACGTCCGTTGGCTTTTCGACCATCCCGAGCGCGCGAACGGCATGGATCTCGAGGTGGCTGTCGACGACATCGGCTACGCCGATCTCGCCGCGGCGTTCGAGAAGGTCACTGGGCATCCGGCGCGGTACGTCGACACCGATCTGGACACGTACTGGCGAAACGGTCCACTCGGCGTCATCGCCGACGCGCCCGCGGGGTACAACGCCGACCGGAAGGACAAGAGCACCATGAACGTCCGCGACAACTTCACCGGGTTCTGGAATCTCTGGAAGCACCGCGTGGTCAAACGGGATTATGCGCTCCTCGACGAGATCCACCCGAACCGGATCAGGAGTGCCGAGGAGTGGTTCCGGCGTCAAGATCACCTTGCGCGGCAGCGCAGTGGTGGCGGCCTTTGGGAGCGGATCCAACCGGAGAATCGAACTCCGATACTCAAAATCGGCGAGGACAAGCGGCAAGGGAGGCTGTAGCCGATGTCTACCTCCGACCCATACGAAATCCCCTTCGACGGCGTGCGCGTGCGGTATCACAGCGAGAAGAGCTACGAGGAACTCGTCGCCGCCCTACTGGCCGACATCGGCGAGCAACCCGTGCCGATCAACGACATCGCCACTTCCACCGGCGACTGGGATTCGTACCGGGAGCGCGTCGAATCCCGCGTCGGACCAAGCGGATTCATGTTGTTCGGTCTGGTTGACCACGGCGCCTGGATCACCAAGGCCGGCATCGACCGCAGGGCGTTGCGCGTCATTCTCGGCAATCCGCTGATCGCGATCACGATGCTGCGCCACGACGTGACGGCCGGGCTGTTCGCCCCGGTCGAGCTGCTGTTGCTCGAGGAGGGTTCGGGCAGCAGCCTGACCTACGTCAAGCCGTCGTCGCTGATCGTCGTCGAGCCGAACGCCGAATTGCTCAGCGCCGCAGAAGGACTCGATGCGAAGCTGGCGGCGCTGGCCGAGAAGGTCACCGCGTGACCGGCGTTACCCCGTGCCGGTCAGCTGTTTTCGGCGGATGAGAGCCGACGGTCGACCGGCGCGCACGGTCACCGACAGGGTTAAGGCGACGGCGAGCAGGTAGCACGCCCCCACGTAGACCGGGTTGCCGGTGGGTGTTCCGTCGGCCGACAACCACAAACCCCCGAGCACGATCAGAAATGCCGACCCGAAGACGGCGACGAAGGCGTTGCGCGCCCCGGGCGTGAACGCGGTGTTGCGCCACTGCCGCACCAGGATAGGGACGGCCACCACGGCGAACGCCCCGAGGATGATGTAGTACAGCGCCCGGCGCAGTGCGCTGTCGGGATGCTCGCCACCGGCCAGCAGGATCGGAACATTGGCGATGACGAGGCAAACCGGCACCAGCACCGCGATCCCAAAGGCGCGGCCGATCAATGTCATCCGGCTCAGATATCGCCCGCGCTCAATGGGACCGGTGATCAGGAGCTGGCTGAACAGTGCGACGCAGGCCGGCCCGACGGTGGCGAAGAGCAGGACGCTGCTCATCGGCACGGAGGCCAGCATCGGACGGTTGATCGCGTTGTCGGTGTTCCACGCCCACCAGCGCAGCTGCGGACCCAACTGATCGAAGATTTCGTAGAAGCAGTTGTGCACGAATCCCACGCACACCGCGCCGACGACCGCGCCCCAGTCCCGGAAAACGCCGAGGCCGCGCACCACCTCGTAGGCCAGCGTCATCATGGCGGGGTACAGGGCGACGATGTAGAGCGGCAGCCGGTCGTACATCAACTGGACCGTGAAGACGTTGTGCGCGAACACCGCACCGAGGGAGCCGTCGACGCCGAAGACGGTGGGAAAATACAGCGGCGGCTCGACGATGAGCAGGTAGATCACCGTGGCGAACCAGATCACGATGTTGACGGGATCCCTATCGCGGCGCAGTCGGCGGATCGCCCACCAGAGCGCCAGCCCGGCACCCGCGACGATCAGCAGCTCGAGCACCGGCAGCGTCCAATTCGCCAACCCGAACGGATTGCGCAGCGTCAACCACGGCGACGCGTGCTCGCAGCTGAATCCCAGCCGGTTGGCGATGCGTTCGATGTCGTCGCTGCATTGACCGCTCATGTGGTGGGTCCTCTAGTTCCTGCGCGGACAGAAGTGCTTACCGGAAGCTTGACGATACATGTCTGGCAAGCGGGCTCCGCAGCCCCGAAGACCGGCACTCGCTGACGCCCGTCATTGACGACCGTCAGTCGCCTGGCGTACGGTGCCACCATGGTGTCACGACGCGCGCCATCTGCGAGCGGATCACCGGGCACGAGCGTCCGCGAAACGCGCCGGCTGGAAACTCGGGCGCGGTTGTTCGACGCGGCGCTGGCCGAGATTGCGCGGCGCGGGCTGGCCGCTGCCGACGTCAGCGCGATCGTCGCCGATGCGGGCGTGGCTCGGGGGACGTTCTATTTCCACTTCCCGACCAAGGAGCACGTGCTCATCGAGGCGGAGCGCGTCGAGGAGACCCGCATCATCAGCGAACTCGGCGACGCCAACGGGGACCTGGCGTCGGTGCTCTCCCATCTGGTGCATCACGTGCTCAGCGCCGAAAGTCGTTTGGGCGCAGCGGTTTTCCGGGACATGCTCGGATTGCATTTCTCCTCGAGCCGTCCGGTAGAAGACGAGCTTGCCCAGCACCCGCTCGGACAATTTCTGGTCGGCGTCATCGGTCGAGCCCAGGACGCGGGCCAGGTGGTCGCCGAGGTGGACGCGGCCGAACTCGCGACGTTCTTCCTCACCGGACTCTTCGCGCTGCTGGCCACCGGGGCCCATGATGCCGCGTTGTTAAACCGTTACGTCACAACGATTGTCGAGGGAATGGAGAAGCGATGAATCAAACCGGCATCGAGGGCTATCGGAATTTCCTGGCCAGGCGCGACGGCGAGGCCGATCTGCTCAATAGGCGGCTGGCCAATCGCGAGCGGTTCTTCAGCGATCTGGAAGCCAATCCCGTCCGGTCGGCCCATCCCGCCGACCGTGACATCTTCCTGCGCAACCTGCGACGCCGGCGACCCGAAGGCGGCCTGGACGACAAGATGCTCTTCCTGCTGGCCACCGCAAAGCTGAATCAGGCGGAGCGATTCGGCGTGGGTCTGGGTGAAACCTACGGGCGCAACAGCGACGAGAGCGTGCCGCCCGAACGGGTCTACCTCGAGTTGGAAGAGCACTACCACACCCGACTGCTGGCGTACGCTCTCGATGCGTTCGACTTGACCTTCCAGGTTGTCGCACCACCCTTCGTCATCCGCCAGTTCGTCAAAGTGAACGTATTTTTGCCCGAACGGCTCGGCTTCATGTTCGTCGGAGCCGCGGAGATGGCGGGCTGCATCCTGTTCGATGAATTACGCCGGGCCGGCACAAGGCTTTTCGCCGACGAACCGCACGTCGCCGAACGAATCGAACTGCTTTACAGCGAAATTCTCACCGATGAGATCGGCCACGTCGGCTACTGCGCCTCGCGCTGCACCTCCGCCGAGCGGGCGGTGATGCGTCGAATCTATCCCATCATCGGGCGGCTCTTCGCCCGTCAAACCGCGGAAATCAGCCTGCTCATCGATCCGAAGGCGCTGCACGCACGCCTCGATCGCCCCTTCGATGTCGAGGAACTCACCGCCGGCCTGGGCAACGAGACCTACCTGGTCACCCACCCCCCTGACGTAGTCGAACGACGTCATGCGCCGATTTCCTCGGCTTCCGCCGCGGGAACGGATCGGGGCAGCACCTCCATGTAGTCGGAGAACGCGACCGTCCTTGCGCGGCGCTGATATTCGCGAACCAGGCCGGGCCAGTTGGTGGTGACCCGGCCGGAGGCGGTGCGGTACCAGGAGTCGCAGGTGGTCCACACGCCGTTGTCGAGACGGGACTGGATCTCGGTGTCGTAGGCCTGCTCGACGCTGCGCCACACTTCGAACGCGCGACCCGTGCCGGCGCGCGCGAGGTGCTCGGTGATCTGGCGGATGTAGCGGGCCTGCTGTTCCATCATCAGGATGATCGAACTGCTGCCGAGATTGGTGTTCGGGCCGTAGATCAGGAACATGTTGGGGAAGCCGGGCACGGCCATGCCGAGGTGGGCGCGCGCCCCCCGGGCCCACTGCGCATGCAGGTCGCGCCCGTCGCGGCCGGTGATCGTCATGGGCACAAGGAATTCGGTGGCCTTGAACCCGGTGCCGTAGATGATGACATCGGCCTCGTGCAGCGACCCGTCGGCGGTGCGCACCCCCGTCGCCGTCACCTCGGTGATCGCGCCGGTCTCCACCGAGACGTTGTCACGGGCCAGCGCCGGATACCACTCGCTGCTGAACAGCACCCGCTTGCAGCCGATCGGATAGTCGGGCGTGACCTTCGCGCGCAGCGCGCGATCCTTGATGTGCCGCTTGATGTTCAGCGACGCGACCACGCCTATCAGTCGGGCGAGTGGGGCGACCTTGGTCAGCGCGAGGCCGAAGAATTCCGAGATCTCCCAGATCAATTGGCGCATGGCGGCGGCGAAGCCGGGCACCCTCCGGAAGGCGGCGTGGTGCGCAGCGGTATAGGCGCGATCCGGTTTCGGGATGACGTACGGCGCGGAACGCTGAAAGACGGTGACGTGCCGCGCGGCCTCGCGGATGCGCGGAACGAACTGGATCGCCGACGCGCCGGTGCCCAGAACGGCGACGCGCTTGCCGGTCAGGTCGACGTCGTGGCGCCATTGCGCCGAGTGGAACGACGGGCCCTCGAACAGGTCGAGCCCCGGGATAGCCGGCAGCGCCGGCCGCGACAGCTGGCCCACCGCCGGCACCAGGACGTCGGCCTCGACGACCTCGCCGCCCGAGGTCGTCACCCGCCAGGTGGCGGTGCCGTCGTCGTACGCGGCGGAGGTGACCTCCACGCCGGTGCGCACCAGGTCGCGCAGGCCGAACCGGTCGGCGGTGTCACGGATGTAGCCGAGGATGTCGGGCTGCTCGGCGTAGCGCCGGCCCCAGTTCGTTTTGCGGGCGAAGGAGTAGGAGTACAGGTTGGACGGGACGTCGCATGCCGCGCCCGGGTAGGTGTTCTCCCGCCAAACGCCGCCGACGTCGTCGGCCTTCTCCAGCACGGTCACGTCGGCCAGGCCGTCCTTGGACAGTTCGTAGGCGGCGGCGAGTCCGCCGAAGCCGGCCCCGATGACCAGCACGCGAGGGCGATGGGTCGAAGTCATGACTCAAACGGTATGGGCGCACCGCCCCGCCCCCGCAGCCGATTGCGGTCGAGAAATCCATGATTGCGGCCACGACCGGCGGGCACGCGGACGGTGGGCTGGCCAGACGGCGGGCGACTCAGACGGCCAGCGACCGCGCGCGGGGCGCCACCGAGCGCTGATAGCGCGCCGGTGTGGTGCCCGTCCACCGTTTGAACGCGGCGATGAAGCTGGTCGCCTCCGCATAGCCCAGCCGCAGCGCGACGTCCTCCACCGAGAGCGCGCCGGTCGCCAACAGCTCCTCGGCCAAGACCCGATGCACCTCCTCGGCAAGCTCCCGAAAGGTCGTGTTCTCCTCGGCCAGCCGCCGCCGCAGCGTCCGCTCGCTCATCGCCAACTGCCGGGCGACGGCCGCGATCGTGTGCGGTTCGCCGTCGATCGACGCCAGGCGCTCCCGCACCCGCAGGGCGACGCCGGTGCGGGCCCGGCGGCGTTCCAGCAGGGCGCTGCACTGCTGCTCGCACATGGCCACGCTCGGCTCGCTGGCCCGGGGCAGCCGTGTGTCCAGCAGCGCGACCGGCAGGCGCGCGACGTTGGCCGGCGAGTCGTATTGCGGTGCCACGCCGAACACCTCGCGGGCCGCGTGGTCCCCCTCCGACGGCGCCGGGCCGCTGAATTCGATCGCGGTGAACGGGACCCGGCCGCCGAGCAACTCCGCCATGACGCGGGCGATCGCCGTGAGATCACGTCGCACCAGAAACTCCGCGACCGGACCGGTCAGGTCGGGCAGGTCGAGCCGCAGCGCCGCGACCGGTCCCTCTACGGTGACGGTCGGCAGGCAGAACCCGTAGCTGAGCTCGTAGAAACGGGCCGCGAACCGGACGGCGTCGCCCAGCGTGGAGCTGGTCAGGCACGCGAAGCCGAAGATGCCGAGCGATCCCACGTGATAGCTGCCGCCCACCTGCATGCCCAGGTTGGCCGCCCCGGCCGCCTCCCCCAGCAGGTCCACCAGATTCGCCGCGACCGCCAACTCCTGGCGCCCGACGATCATCCGATCGTGATCGTGCAGGTCGGCCTCCGATAGCCCGGAACCGCTGAGCACGTCGGCGACGGCAAGCCCGTTCCTGCAACCGAATTCGGTCATCAACGCGACGCTGGCCGTGCTCCGCGGGAAATCCCAGTGCGACACATGGGAACCGACGAACACCTGCACGTCCTCCAGTATGGCGAACAGCCCCGGATCGGGAGTATCGTTCCCGCGTGCCAGCCACTCGGTGAGCAAGGTCGGAGGTGACGTCGGTGGGTCGTGTCGCGGTGATCACCGGAGCTAGCCGGGGCATCGGGGCGGCAACCGCATTGGTCATGGCGGAGCAGGGATTCCGGGTGGTCGT
>NZ_LZMG01000020.1:0-551 GCF_001673615.1 Mycobacterium sp. 1245499.0 | reverse complement strand
GCCGTCGATCCGGTACCGATGACCGCGTCGTTGACCAGGGCGGTGACGCGCAGGTCCAGCTTGCCGGGAGACGCGGAGTCGCGATACGGCTCGAGCTCGTCGGGGGTGACCAGGTAGGGGCCCAGCGTCACCCCGCTGTCCTTGCCCTTGCCCTGACCGATCCCCAGCTGGCTTTCCATCTGCTGCAGATCGCGCGCGGACCAGTCGTTGAAGATGGTGTAGCCGATGATGGCCTGTTCGGCCTGCTCGACGGTGAGATCCTTTCCGCCGGTCCCGATCACCGCGGCAATCTCCAATTCGAAGTCCTGCCAAGCGCTTCCGGGTGCCGTCGGGGCGTCGTCGTACGGGCCCAATACCGTTGTCGGGCAGGCGAAGTAGAACGCGGGAATGCGGTACCAGGTGTCGGCGAGCACCCGCCCGGCACCCAGTGCGGCTTGGCAGTTGCGCATGTGGTCCAAAAAACACAGGGAATCGCGGATCGACGGCGGGCGCGGAATCGGTGCCAGCAGTCGCGCGTCGGCGAGCGGGACGGTCGCCGACGGGGTGCGCTG
>NZ_LZMG01000019.1:0-981 GCF_001673615.1 Mycobacterium sp. 1245499.0 | reverse complement strand
TTCCCCGGTAGCGGTTTTCGGGGCCGGCGCCAAGCTGTCGATGCCCGCCTTCACCGCGCCGCGGTTGGTCGTCGGCGGCACCAGCAGCGTGGCGTTGGCCGCGAACTCCACCAACCCCAGGTTGATCGCCGGGGTCAGCTGGTCGGCGAACTGGGAGGCGGCCTGTTCGGCGGCCTTGAGCCGGTTGGGTTCGACGTCGGTCGCCCGCATGGACTGCGACATGTCGATCGCCAGCATGATGACGGCGCGATTGCGCGGGATGCGCATGTCGTGGGTGGGGGTGGCCAGCGCGATGGTCAACAGCGCCAGGCTCAGCAGCGACACGGCGATCGGCAGGTGCCGCCACGGCGACTGCGGCACCGGGGTGTCGGTGTAGCGGTGCAGCCGTTGGCGGCGCCGGGCCGCGACGTAAACGTAGACGGCCAGCAGGGCCAGCGGCACCAAGCCGAACAACAACAGGCCCGGACGCTGGAACCCGTAGAGGGGCAGCGGGCCGATACCGGGAAGCGACACGTCACCCAACCTTCCCGTCCAGCCCGCAACCGTCAAACGATGGGACTACTCGCGGCGCAGCCGTCCATCGACGAACTGCTCCAGTTTCTCCCACTCGCGGACCGCCGCGGCGTACGGCGGTGACGGCTTGGTGACCGAGTCGGGCTCGAGCACGGCTGCCACCAACTTGCCCAGCGGCCGGCTGGTCTCGAGCGCCTTGTCGACGGCGGAATCCTCGGAGTAGTCGCCGATGTCGCGCAGCACCTCGACGGCCAGCTCCAACTGCTCGCGATCCACCGCGTCCGGCCCGTCGGCCAGGTCATCGGCCAGCCCGCTGAGCACGTAGATGTTGTCCTCGGTGATCTCCACCTCCAGCGAGCCGTCGGTCGCGGCGGTGCGGATGTCGTCGTAGGTGCTCAGGTCGGCCAGGTCGTGGTCGTGCTCGTCGGCCAGGTAGCGGGCCAGCGCACGCTCGGAGGTGAAGACGCT
>NZ_LZMG01000018.1:0-8147 GCF_001673615.1 Mycobacterium sp. 1245499.0 | reverse complement strand
GGCCGCCTTCTGGTCGCGGGCCGGGGTGGCGCACCTGCTCACCCGCCCCGGCGACACGCCCCCGTTCCAGCGCGGCGGCATGGGCGACCACTCCGCCGGGATGACGATGGCCGCGGCCGTGTGCGCGGCGCTGCTCGCGCGCGAACGCACCGGGACGGGCCAACTGGTCACGACCTCGCTGTACCGGCAGGGCGCCTACACCGTCAGCTTCGACCTCAACACCTATCTGATGAGCGGCCAGCCGATCGCGATCGGCCAGCGCGAAACGATGGGCAACCCGTGCATGAACAACTACGCCGCCTCCGACGGGCGGCGGTTCTGGATCGTCGGCCTGGAGCCCGAGCGGCACTGGCCGGCGCTGTGCCGCGCGGTGGGCCGGCCCGAGTGGCGCGACGACCCGCGCTTCGCCGATGCCCGGGCCCGCGCCGCGAACTCGGCCGCGCTGATCGCCGCGCTGGATGACATCTTCGCGACGCGGCCCCTCGACGAGTGGGCGCAAATCTTCGCCGGCGAACCGGATTTCTTCTGGTCGCCGATCAACACCCTGGAGGACGTCGTCGCCGACGAGCAGTTCCACGCCGCGGGCGGAATCGTTTATGTGCCCGACGCCGCCGACGAACACGCCGCCGTGCCGATGGTCGCCACGCCGGCGGACTTCCACGGGACGCCCTGGGCACCGCGTTCTGCGGCACCGGAACTCGGGCAGCACACCGAGGAAGTCCTGGCCGACCTCGAGGCGCGCCGCGGTTCCTGACGGCCCGCGCGGAGCTTTACAAATTTCGCCGGAAGTGTCACGCTGTCCGGTGAGCCGCGTCGCCCCGTGCGGGGTGCGGCTCCAGCCCCTGGGAAAGCCCATGACAAGCGCGTGAGACCCGCCAGCGGACCGCGGCGGGTGGTGGTGAGGAATGGATCGATGGTCGCTCCGACGTTCGACATCAGCAAGAGCAGCGCCGCGGAAACAACCCGCGCCAACGGCGAGGGTCTGCGTTACCGACTCGACGTGGTGGCGGCCAGCGCCGTCGATGTCGTGCAATCGGCGGGCGGCTGGCTCTACGACCGGGCGATGGCCGGTTGGGAGGTGACCGTGCTGCTCCCGCGTGGTTGCGACACCCGGTCGCTGCGGATCCTGGGGGTGCGGGCAGTGGACCTCGAGCCGGAGCTCGCCGGGCTGGGGGAGGGCTCGACGAGCCTGGCCGTCAGCGCCGAGGCGTTCACCGCCGACGCCCGGGTGCGGGCCGTGGTCCTCGAGGCGCTGGACAACCGGCTGACCGAGGTCGCGCTGTGGGGCGACGGGTGGCCGCTGGGCGTGGCCCGCGCGACCACCCGGGCGCAGCATCTGCTCAGCGGCGCGGCCCGCATGTTCAAGGGCTATGCGCTTGCGGCGGCGGGCATTCCGGTCACGACGGTCGGCGCCACCGAGGCGCTGCTGTGCGACGTGGGTTCGGGGTCCGACTCAGAGCTGATCCGGCTCGACTAGGCCATGAAGAAGTACTTCCGACACACGCTGCTCTACCTGCACGAGACGATCTCGCTGGGATCCGGGCGAAGTGAGGAGTTCACCGAGATCTTCGCCGACACCTATCAACCGATGATGGAACAACTCGGCGCCCGGCTCTTCGCGATCTGGGAATCCACGCCGTACAACGGTCACTGGCCGCAGGCGACGATCATCTGGGAGATCGACGGGTTCGCCGATTACGCCAGGATCGGCGCCGCGCAGGCCCGCGGCGGCAGCCACGAGGCCGCATCCGGAAAATGGGCGGCATTCCTGGCCGACATCGGCGCCTCGGGGGAGGGTCGCATCATGTACCCCGGCCCCAGCAACAAGACGCTGACCCAACTGCGCGAGGCCAATTTCACTGCGCCACTGGTGATTCAAGAGATAATGCAGACCAAACCGGGCCGCCAGGACGACTACATCCGCGAACTGGAGCGGCTCTACGTTCCCTGGTCGGAACGCACCGGTAAGCGCTGGCTCGGTTCGTTCACCACGACCTTCCGCTACAACGAGGTCATCCACTACTGGGCGCTGGACGGCGGCTGGGACTGCTTCGCCGAGCACTACCCCTCCTGGAAAGAGAGCCCGCCCGCCGAGATCGTCACCTGGATGAGCGTGGCCCCCGCGTTGCGCGACGGCTGGGAGGATTCCATTCTGCAGGCCCTACCGCCCTCGCCGCTGCAGTGACGGAGATACGGAAACCTTTGATCGTCAAGGACTTCAGCTACGATCCCTTCGATGCGGCGGTGATGGCGAACCCGTTGCCGTACTACCGGATCCTGCGCGATCACCACCCGGTGTACTACATGCCGCAGTGGGACACCTTCGCCCTGTCGCGTTTCGAGGACATCTGGACGGTGTTGGAAGTCAACAACGGCACCTTCGTCGCCTCGGAAGGGACGTTGCCGCCGGCATCGGTTCTGGCGCAACACAACAGCGGCCCGGTCGCCGACCCGCCGCTGCACCCGTTGCCGTTCCATGCCATGTTCGACGCCGACCTGTACGGCGAGATCCGGCGGACCCACTCCCGGCCGTTTCGGCCGCGGGCGGTCACCGACCTCGAGGGCCGCATCCGCGCGCTGGCCAACGAACGCCTCGACGCCCTGCTGCCGGACGGGTCGTTCGACCTGACCCAGGACTACGGCGGCATCGTGGTGGCCGCCATCGTCTGCGAATTGTGCGGCATCCCCACCGATCTCGCGCCGCATGTCCTCGCCACCGTCAACGCCGGCAGCCTCGCCCAGCCCGGCGAAGGCGTGGACACCGGGCAGGCTCGGCCCAACTACTTCGAATACCTGCTGCCCGCGGTCCAGCGCCGCCGCGCCGATTCTTCCGGCGGACCGCTCGACGTCGTCGACGGCCTGCTCGGCTATCACCTGCCCGACGGCAGCGCGCTCGACGACATGGAAGTCGCGACCCAGATGCTGTGCATCTTCATCGGGGGAACCGAGACGGTGCCCAAAATCGTCGCCCACGGCCTCTGGGAGCTCAGCCGCCGGCCCGACCAGCTGGCCGCAGTGCGCGCCGACCTGGAGAACAACGTGCACATCGCGCGCGACGAGATGATCCGATTCTGCGCGCCGGCGCAGTGGTTCGCGCGAACGGTGCGCAAGCCCTTCGAGATTCACGGCGAGACCCTCAGCCCGGGCCAGCGCGTCATCACCCTGCTCGCATCCGCGAACCGCGACGAGCGTGAATACCCCGAGCCCGACGAGTTCATCTGGGACCGGCCCATCCGCCGCTCGCTGGCGTTCGGCCGCGGCCAGCACTTCTGCATCGGATATCACCTGGCGCGGCTGGAAGTGGCTGTGCTGCTACAGGAATGGCTGCGCCGGGTCCCCGAGTACGCGATCAACAGCCAAGCCGCCACCCGGCTGCCGTCCAGCTTCCAATGGGGCTGGAACAACATCCCGGTGGAGGTCTGACGTGTGGTCCTACCGGATCATCGCCCCGTATCAGTTCGAACGCACCACGATTGACGACAAGACACCCGACGGCCTGGCCGACGGACAGGTGCTGCTGCGGTTTTCGGCCGCGGGGGTCTGCGGCAGCGACCTGCCCGCCTTTCGCGGCGCCAAGGGCCGCATCCCGGGTGACGACGGCCGCAGCGGCCCCGAAAAGGACGGCTTTCCCATCCACGAGGTCGCCGGCGAGGTGATCGCCAGCCGGCATCCCGCACACCGTCCCGGCGATCACGTGGTCGGCTGGGCGTCCGGGTTCGACGGCATGATGGAACGCATCGTCAGCAACGGCGAAGGACTGGCGCCCTACGATCCGGCGCTTACTCCCGCCCAGGCGGTGGGGCTGCAACCCCTGGCCTGCGTCCTGTACGCCTGCGAGCAACTCGGCGACCTCGCCGGTCGGCACGTCGCGATCATCGGGCAGGGATCGATCGGGCTGTTGTTCTCCTATGTAGCCAAGGCGGCGGGTGCGCGGCGGGTCACCGGCGTCGACCCGATCGACCGCCGCGATGTGGCAAGGGCTTTCGGGGCCGACGACGCGGTGCGCGCCACCAGCGACCGCTGGGTGAGTCAGCTCGATCCCTCCGACCGCGCCGACGTCGTCATCGAGGCCGTCGGCCACCAGGTCGCCACCCTGACCCATGCGATCGACGCCGCCGCCCCCGGCGGCACCGTGTTCTACTTCGGCGTCGCCGACGACGAGATGTACCCAATCAACATGCGGGCGATGCTGCGCAACAACCTCACCCTGAAATCCGGTGTGACGCTGGACCGCCGGCGAATGCTGGAGCTGGCGGGCAAGTTCGCCGCCGAGCACCCGTGGCTGCTGGGCGCCTACCTGACCCACACGTTCGGCATCGACGGGGTGCAGGACGCCTTCGAGCTGGCCTGCCGGCCGGACCCCGAACGCATCAAGATCGCGATCGCCGGATGAGCCGACCATGACGGACACTTCGCCGAGCAATCTGCAGCTGGCGCTGGGCCGCAAGACCCCGATATTCGGCGGCTGGGTCACCGGCCCCACGGCGCTGGGCCCCGAGGAATTCGCCCGCGCCGGTTACGATTACGTCGGCTTCGATGCCCAACACGGCTATCTCGACGACGCCGCCATCGCCGAAATTCTGCGCCGCACCGAGCACCTGCCCGTCGGCACCGTGGTGCGTCTGCCCAACGCCGACGCCGCACCGATCGGACGGGTGCTGGACGCCGGCGCGGACGCCGTCGTCATCGCAATGATCGAGTCGGCGGACCAGGCCGCCGCGGCGGTCGCCGCGACCCGCTATCCGCCGCGGGGCGTGCGCAGCTTCGGCCCGCTGCGCGCCAGCCTGGGGCACGACCCCGCCGCCCACGAGTCGCGCGTCGGCGTGTTCGCGATGATCGAGACCGCGGCGGCGCTATCCGGCATCCACGAGATCTGCGCCGTCGACGGCCTCACCGGAATCTACGTCGGCCCAGCCGATCTGGCCATCTCACTGGGCGCCGGGGTCGTCGGCGCCACACGGCATCCGCAGGTCTTGGACGCGATCGTGCGCGTCCACCGGGCCGCGTCCGACGCAGGCCTGGTCACCGGCATCCACGCCGGAGACGGCAAGACGGGCCACGCCATGGCGCAGCTGGGATTCGGCATGATCACCCTGGCCGCCGAGTCCCAAGCGCTGCGCCGCGGCGCCGCCGAACACTTGCGCGAGGCGACGCAATGACCCACGACGACCACGAGGGGATCCGTGAGCTGCTCGCCGGCTACGCCCTGGCACTAGACGCCGGCGACGTCGAGGAGTGCGTGCAGCTGTTCGCGCCCGACGGCGAATTTCTGGTCTACGGCAAGACCTTTGCCGGCCGCGACGCGATCGCGGGCATGTTCCGCGACGCGGCCCGCGGCCTGCACCTGACCGGAAGCGCGCGCATCGAGGTCGACGGGCAGCGCGCCGCCGCCCGATCACAGGTGCTGTTCGTCCGCGCCGGCGACCTGCAACTGCGGCCCGCCCTCTACGACGACGAGCTGACCCGCATCGACGGGCGGTGGCGCTTCGCGCGGCGCCGCTGCCGCTTCGTCACGAGCGCCGGGCTGGCCAACAGCCCCGAGGTGAGTCCAGCATGAACCGACGCGTCGCACTGGTGACCGGCGCCGCCGGCGGGCAGGGCTGGGCCATCGCGAAACGCCTGCGCGACAAGGGCTTCGCTGTGACCGCCTGCGACCGCCGGGCCGACGAACTGCGCGCCACGGTCGGCGACGCAGGCGACGACGGCGTGCTCGCCGTCGAGCTCGACGTCACCTCGCCCGAGCAGTGGGACTCCGCCGTGGCGGAGGCCGTCGGCCGGTTCGGATCGCTGAGCACGCTGGTCAACTGCGCCGGCGTCCTGCACCGGGCACCGCTGAGCGAGGAGACGGCCGAAGGCTTCGAAAATGCCTGGCGCGTCAACTGTCTGGGCCCATTTCTCGGAATACGCGCGGCGCTGCAACACCTGCGCGAGGCGCCGAACGCGTCGGTCGTCAACATCTGCAGCACCGGCGCCATCAGGCCCTTCCCGCAGCACGCCGCGTACGGGTCGTCGAAGTGGGCCCTGCGCGGGCTGACCCAGACCGTCGCGGCCGAACTCGCGCCCGCCGGCATCCGGGTCAACGCCGTCTTCCCCGGGCCCATCGCCACGACGATGCTGGACGAGGCCACCCAGACACGGCTGGCCGCGGCGTCGATGGTCGGCCGGATCGGCGAGGCCGATGAGGTCGCCGACGCCGTCGCCTTCTTGGTCTCCGATGAGGCATCGTTCATCACCGGCTCCGAACTCGTCATCGACGGTGGCCAATGCTTGCAGATCCGATGAGCGACATCTCGATCGGCATCATCGGCGCCGGTCCCGGTGGCCTGGCGCTGGGAATCATGCTGTCACGGGCAGGTTTTGACGACTTCACCATCTTCGACCGCGAGGACGGCGTCGGGGGCACCTGGCGGATCAACACCTATCCGGGACTGGCCTGCGACGTCAAATCGCACCTCTACTCCTACTCGTTCGACCTGAACGCCGACTGGTCGAGGCTGTGGTCGGGGCAGCCCGAGATTCTCGACTACTTCCAGCGCTGCGCCGACAAGTACGGATTGCGGCCGCACCTGCGCCTGCGCACCGAAATCAAGGCGGCGCAATGGCATTCGGACTCCCAACAGTGGTGCCTGACCACCGCGTTGGGTGACCAGCACCGCTTCGACGTGGTCGTGTCGGCGGTCGGCCTGTTCACCCGGCCGCTGCTGCCCGAACTCGTCGAACAAGAGCCCTTCGCCGGGACCGTGATGCACTCGGCCCGCTGGGATCACTCGATCTCGTTGCAGGGCAAGCGGATCGCGGTGCTGGGCACCGGGTCGACGGCTTCCCAGCTGATCCCCGAGCTGGCCAAGGTGGCCGACAAGGTTTACTCCGTGCAGCGGTCGCCGACCTGGATCTTGCCGAAGCCCGACCGGCACTACACGCCGCGGGAGCGCTGGATGTTCGCCCACCTGCCGTTCGCCAAAAGGCTTTACCGGACCCGGCTGTGGCTGCGCAGCGAATCCAACATCGCGGTGATCGAGCACGGCAGCGAAAAGACCGAACAGTTCAAGGCCGTCGCGCTGGGTTTGTTGGAGAAGACCGTCGACGACGAGGACCTGCGCCGCAAGCTCACGCCCGAACACCCGATGGGCTGCAAGCGGCTGGTGTTCTCCTCGGATTACCTGCCCGCGCTGACCCGGCCCAACGTCGAGGTGGTGACCAGCCCGGCGCGCTACCTGCGCAGGCGCTCCCTGGTCACCGAAGACGGCACCGAACGCGAGGTCGACGTGGTCGTCTGTGCCACCGGGTACGCCGCGGCGGACTACCTCGCCGAGCTGGACGTGTCCGGCGAACACGGAATCACCCTGCGAGACGTGTGGCGCGACGGGGCGCGCGCGTACCTCGGCATGGCCGTGCCGGGATTCCCCAACTTCTTCATGCTGTACGGGCCGAACACCAACGTCGGCTCCAACAGCGTCATCTTTATCCTCGAGGCGCAGGCGCGCTACATCGTGCGGGCGCTGAAGTATTTGCGGCGCAGGGGCAGGCGTTACATCGCGGTGCGACCCGCCGCGCTGGCCGACTTCGTCGCCAAGATCGATCGATGGATGGTGGGCACCGTCTGGACCACCCAGTGCAGCAACTACTTCCGCGCCCCCAACGGGCGGGTGGTCACCCAATGGCCGCGCAGCGCCCGGGCCTTCTGGAGCATGACGCGCAGGTTCAGGCCGGGCGACTTCCGCTTCACCGCGCCCGCTACGTCCGAACCCCAGGTGTTCACCATGCCCGAGCGGGGCAGCCGATGACACGGCTGGACGGCGCCGACCGCCTCGATCCCGCGCTGCGTGACGTCGCGACGACCCGGACCGACTTCTCCCGGGCCGCAATCGAACTCATTCGCACACCGTTCAACGAGCGCCGCCGCCTGGCCGCCGAACAGACCGACGCACCCGGGATCCGGATCGGTGAGGACAGCGCGGCCGGCGTGCCGGTGCGCGTCTACCGCGGCGGGCCCGCCGACCGGGCACCGGTGGTGGTGTACTGCCACGCCGGCGGCTTCGCGCTGGGCAACCTGGACACCGATCATCGCCAGTGCGTCGAGCTTTCGCGCCGCGGCCGGTGCACGGTGGTTTCGGTGGACTACCGGCTGGCGCCCGAACACCCCTATC
>NZ_LZMG01000017.1:0-9062 GCF_001673615.1 Mycobacterium sp. 1245499.0 | reverse complement strand
TCACCCGGCTCGCGCACCCGGTGGACGGCCGTCGCATTCCCGGATCGCGGTGGGGCATCGACAATCCCGACAGCGTGTACCGGGTGATCCCGATCTCCGGCGACGAGCGCTACGAGATCCACGGCCGGGTCGGCGAGCACCGGATGACCGAGAACTACTTCACGCTGTCGGGATTGTCGATGCCCCACCGCGATCCGGGAATGCGACGGCCGTCCACCGGGTGCGCGAGCCGGGTGATGCAACTGACCTTCGGTCGCAGCTTGTCCTGATTGGACGACCACACCGCCGCCGAGAACATCACCTCGGCGAACGCGTCGTCGAACCGTTCGCGCATCGCCTCCGACGCCTTGGCGCGACCGAGCCAGGTCTCGGCGACCGCGCCGTAGGCGGCCTTGACGGTAGGGTGCTCGATCAGGTCGAGGGCCGCCAGCTCCTGCTCGTGCTGGGACGCCGTCGCGACCGGGTGTTCAGGCATGCGCAGTTCCTCCGATTTGCCGTCCGAAACGCTTGTTGTACAACGTGAATCGCTCATCGACCTGCTCGGGACGCAGGCCGTAGGGCTCCAGTCCGTAAGGCGGCCGCGGCACCTCACGGGGGCGGTGGGCCAGCCAGCGCCGCATCGCGTCCTCGGCCTGCGCGGTCAGCGGCAGGCCGACGGCGTCGTAGACGCGGGCCACCTGGCCGATCGGGTCGGCCACCGCCTCGTCGAACCCGATGTCGGTGACCACGGCATCCTGATCGGTCCAGCCGTCGCGGATCGCCATCGCCCGGTCATTGGTCCAGCCCATCCGCTCCAGCCATTGCGCACCGACCCGGTGCACGTCGACGGCATCGGCGTGCATCGCGTGCAGGGTCGCGTTCAGGCTGGCCCCCGACGCGATGGTGGTGCGCGGGTCGCGATGCATGTGCACGAGGTGCAGGTCGGGGAACTGGGCACGCAACAGATGCAAATACCCAAGGTGCGCAGGGGATTTGAGCACCCATCGCCGGCCGTGGGCGCCCCGCTGCCGTTTCTGCCACTGCAGGAACTGCAGCATCCGGTGCAGATAGCCGTAAGCGGGGGAGAAGTCCTGGTCGTCGAGCCAGGACCGGTACCGCGGCAGGTGCGCCCCCGATTCGGGAACGTGCGACAAGAACGCGTCGGCCAAAAAGACGATCTCCTCCTCGGCCTCCCTGGCATACATCGGGTGAATCGAGAACAATTCGGGCGCCAGTTCGCGGGATTTCGCTTCGCGCGCTTCGCTGATCGCGATCCGCGGATCGGGCGCGTCGGTGAACCGATGGTCCAGGCGCGGCGCGACCTCGACCACCTCCCAGCCGTAGGCGCAGACGAAGCGCGGGTCGGCGGCCAGCAGCCGCTGCAGCAGCGTGGTGCCGCTGCGCATCATCCCGACGACCACGATCGGCGCGGCCACCCGCTCGTCGAGGATCTCCGGGTGCCGGCGGATCCACTCCTGCGCGCGCAGCCGCATCCGCAGGCTGTGCACGATGCCGGACCGCAGGATGTGCACGCCCTGGGCATTGAGGCCGTTGAGGTCGGCGCGGGCATAGTCGGCCAGCAACATCCGCAGCGCTCCGTCGAATTGGCCTGGGCCCCAATCGCTTAGCTCTTCCTTGCGTTGCGCCTCGGCCAGCACGGCGGCCGGGTCGAACGGGCCGTCGGACGCGCTCGCGGATGCCACGGGTCAGAACTTCAGATGCCGGCTGACGTCGCCGACCTGGTCGACGAACATGGTGCGGCTGTCGAAGCGCCAGGCTCCGTCCACGCGGTGGAACGTGTCCTTGTAATGCCCGGTCACGATGACCTGCAGCGGCAGCTCATCGGTGGCCTGCGTGACGCAGTAATAGGACGTGCTCTGCGCGGTCCCGGCCGCCTCGTCGATGTAGAGCTGCACATTGGTCGTGTTGTGTTTGGTCTTCGGGGTGCCGTCCTCGTAGATCCGGGTGGCCATGTCATACATCTCCCGCACCCGGGCGGAACCGGCGAACACCGTCTCGGGCGGGCCGTCCTGGATCCCGCAGATGCGGCCGTGCTCGAATAACCGGGCCACGCCGTCCAGGTCGCCGCCGTCGAGAAGCTGCGCATAGGTGTAGATGAGGTTGGTGATCTCGGTGGCGCTGTCACTCATTGTCGAACCGCCTCGGGAGTTTTCCGCTCTGTTCCGCAACAATGTTGGCAGAACCGGTCCAACTTACATAGAACCGACCATTACTCTGATCGCCGTGACCCTACCGTGGACGCCGAGCCGGCTCGGCAACCTGACCGGCAAACGCGTGATCGTGACCGGGGCAACCAACGGCGTCGGGCTCGGCACGGCGCGTGCGCTCGCCAAAGCCGGGGCGCACGTGATCCTGGCGGTGCGCAACACCGAACTCGGGAAGCAACGCGCCACCGAAATGGGTGGGTCGACCGCTGTGGTCAAGCTCGACCTCGCCGACCTGTCGTCGGTGCGTGCCTTCGCGGATCTGATCGACGGGCCGGTCGACATCCTGATCAACAACGCCGGTGCCCTGACCGACCGGCGCACCGAGACGGTCGACGGCTTCGAGATGACACTGGGCACCAACCTGCTCGGACCGTTCGCGCTCACCAATCTGCTGCTGGGAAGGGTGCGTTCGCAGATCATCAACGTCGGCTCCGACGCACACCGGTCGGCGACGCTGCACCTGGACGACCTGCATCTGCGCCGGCACAAGTGGACGAGGCTGGGCGCCTACGCGCAGTCGAAGCTCGCGGTCATGCTGTGGGGGCTGGAGCTCGACCGCAGGCTGCGCGCGGCCGGATCGCCGATCGTCACGCAGCTCACCCACCCGGGGTGGGTGGCCTCCAACCTGTCGAACCTCGGCGACTCACGGCTGATGTCGCTGGCCCACAAAGGGGTCAAGGTGGTGGCCGACCGGCTGGCCAACGACATCGACGAGGGCGCGGCGCCGACGCTGTACTGCATCAGCGAGCCGATCCCGCCGGGCAGTTACGTCGGGGTCAGCGGCAGGTTCGGGCTGCGCGGCGGCCCGGTGCTGATCGGCCGCACGCCGCTGGCCTGCGATTACGACACGGCCGCGCGGCTGGTGACCTTCGCCGAACGCGAGACCGGCACACAACTGGAGGTGTAGTCATGGGCGACTTCGACAACACGGTGGCCGTCATCACCGGCGCCGCGCGCGGCCAGGGCCGCAGCCACGCCGTGGCGCTGGCCGAGCAGGGCGCCGACATCATCGCCGTCGACATCTGCGCCGACCTCGAGGCGATCCCCTACGCCCTGGGGACCGAATCCGAGCTCGCCGAGACCGTACAGCTGGTCCAGGCGGCCGGTCGCAAGGCGGTGTCCGTCGCCGCGGACGTCCGCGACCTCCAGGCGCTGCAGGCCGGGGTGCAGGCCGGCGTCGACGAGCTCGGCGACATCGACATCGTCGTCGCCAACGCCGGGGTGGTGGCCATCGGCGTCACCGACCCCGAGTCCGAACCGGTGTTCAACACGATCGTCGACACCAACCTCAAGGGTGTGTGGCACACGCTGCTGGCGACGGTGCCCTCGATCGTGCGCAAGGGCCGGGGCGGCTCGGTGGTGCTGGTCAGCTCGTCACAGGGCCTGACCGGCCGCGGTGGCGACGGCAGCGCGGCGATGTTCGCCTACGCCGCGTCCAAACACGGTGTGGTGGGGTTGATGCGCTCGGCGGCGAATGCCTATGCGCCGCACAAGATTCGGGTTAATTCGATCCACCCGAGCGGGGTTGCGACGCCGATGATCCTCAACGATTTCGTGGTGAACCGGATGCTGGAGAACCCCAACCCGGCCCTGTCGCAGACGCTGCTACCCGACGTGCCGCTGGTCGAGGCGCAGGACGTCACCGAAGCGGTGCTCTGGCTTGCCGGGCCGCGATCGCGCTACATCACCGGCGCGGCGATCCCGGTGGACGCCGGCCACGTCGTCATGTGAACAACGGCTGCCGTCAGCCCCGGACGACCTTGCCGGCCTTGATGCAGGAGGTGCAGACGTTCAGGCGCTGCTTGTTGCCGCCCGGGCGGGTGACGACGTGCACGGTCTGAACGTTGGGGTCCCACCGGCGGCTGGTGCGGCGGTGGGAGTGTGACACCGACTTACCGAAGCCGGGGCCTTTCCCGCAGATGTCGCACACAGCGGCCATTGTTCAAGCTCCTCAAATCTCGGGGGTCCGGCAATTCGGCCGGGACAGCCCAGGTTGCACCGGGCACACCTGAGGATACCGACTCCTCCGGCAACCACCAAAACGGTCGTCAGGGGCCGACCCTGCGGTTACGCGCGGTCGCGCCGGTTTGCTGTGCGCTGCAACCCTCTCGCATGGTCGACATGCAGTCGATCACAGTAGGGGCTTTGACCGGGGTGGATGGCGTGCCCGGTCGCTAGGATGACAGCGCCGCCGATGGTCGGCGCGGTCGCTGCCTGTGTCAGGCGCGGACGGCGTGTCGATTTGGCTGAAGTCTTCTTCCCGGCGGTGCCGGCCCGCGCGGAGCTGCGGATGAGGCTGGGAAGCAAATATCGGCAGGTTTGAGGGGAGTGCGCGGGGTGGTTGCGCGCGCCGAAAACGCCGCCGGTCCAGCCCGCGTCGAAAGCCGGCGGGGCTCTCCGGTGGGCGTACGACGGTTGGTCTCGAGGTTGCGCCGGGTGGCGACGGCCTATCTGGTGGTGGCGGCGCTGGGCAGCGTCGCCATCGGAAGCACCTCGGTTAACTGCCCGACCGCCGTGGGCGGCCAGTATGGCGCCGGGCAGGGCGGGGCGGGCCCCAGGGCAGCGGCCGGTGCGACGTGGTGGTGGCAGCCCGATGCGCCTCGTCCTGCGGTGCAAGAGGCGGCGGCCGTGCGCGAGGGCGGCATCCAGCTGCGGCAGGTCGCTTTCGACGGCCGGGAAGTGTGGCCCGACGGACCCGAGGCGATCCGCGGCTATCTCGAGGAGGCGCTGACCCGGATCGGGGTCACCGACGCGGCGGCCCGTGGTCACTGGATCGAGGGCATGATGACCATCGCCGATCACGAGTCGCAGTTTCATTCGGGTGCGATCAACCTGTCGGACAGCAACGCCTATGGGCCTTCCCAGCTCGACGGCGGCCCGCTGCACGCCACGCGGGGCCCGTGGCAGGTGATGCCGGATACCTTCGCGGCCTTTCACCAGCCCGGGACGTCGAACTCGGCGTGGGATCCGGTGGCCACCGCGTGCGCGTCGATGAACTATCAGATGAGCCGCTACGGCGTCAGCCGCGACGGCAGCAATGAGCGCATGTTGGTGGGCCAGGCCAATCCCGGTATCCGGCAGGGCTATTAAACCCGCCTGCGATACCTTCTTGGCCGGAAAATGTGGCGTCGAGGACTACCTCGACCAAATACGTCCGCTACTGTTCGATCTTCCTCAACGGCGCAGAGCAACTGAGCGCAGCGGCTCCGGCGCCCGGCTACGCTGGCGCCCACCGGGGGACTGGTGCGGAGGAGGTGGGTCACACTGGGCACTGCGGATACGTCGCAGGATCGTCTCCTGGACGCGACCACCCTGCGCGACTGGGCGCACACCGCCGTCAGCGACCTGATCACGCACATCGACGAAATCAACCGGCTCAACGTCTTCCCCGTCGCCGACTCCGACACCGGCGCCAACATGCTGTTCACCATGCGTTCCGCCCTGGCAGAGGCCAACGCGGGCGCCGAGGCCGGATCGGGCTGCGTGGCGCGGGCAGCGGCGGCGCTGTCGGCCGGCGCGCTGAACGGCGCCCGCGGCAATTCCGGCGTGATCCTGTCGCAGATCCTGCGGGGCCTCGCCGACGTCACCGCGACCGCGGCCGCCGATGCCGGGGGCGAGCTGTCGCACATCGACGTCGCGATCCTCGGTGCGGCGCTGCAGCGCGGCGTGGAGCTGGTCATCAGCTCGATGGGCGGTGAGGAGATCCCCGGGACCATCGTCTCGGTCCTGCGGGCGGCCGCCCACGCCGTCGCGCAGTGCGCCCGGGCCGGGGACGGTCTGGTGCCGGCGGTCATCGCGGCCGGCGACGCGGCGGTGGTCGCCCTGGAGAAGACGCCCGAACAACTCGACGTGCTCGCCGACGCCGGCGCCGTGGACGCCGGCGGGCGCGGACTGCTGGTCCTGCTGGACGCGCTGCGCTGCACCATCACCGGGCAGGCTCCCGCCCGCACGGTGTACGAGCTGTCGCCGCGGGAACTGCAACCGGAGGCGTCCGCGCAGCGCCCGGCGCCCCACTTCGAGGTGATGTACCGGCTGGACGACTGCGAGCCCGCGGCGGCGGACAGGCTGCGGGATCGGTTGGGGGAGTTGGGCGATTCGGTGGGCATCGCGTCGGCGCCGTCGTCGGCGCAGCGCACGTACTCGGTCCACGTGCACACCGACGACGCCGGCGCCGCCGTGGAAGCGGGCCTGGCGGCCGGGCGGCTGAGCCGCATCGTCATCTCGGCGCTGAGCTCGGGCGCCCCGGGCCTGCCCGCCGGCGGCTGGACGCGGGAGCGCGCCGTGCTGGCGGTGGTCGACGGGGACGGCGCCGCCGAGCTGTTCGCCGGGGAGGGCGCCAGCGTGCTGCAACGCGAATCGACCGGGCACGATCCCGTCACCAACATCAGCGCGCACCAACTGATGCGGGCCATCGTGGACACCGGCGCCGCACAGGTGATGGTGCTACCCAATGGCTACGTGGCGGCCGAGGAGTTGGTGGCCGGTTGCACCGCGGCGATCGGCTGGGGCATCGATGTGGTGCCGATCCCGACCGGCTCGATGGTGCAGGGGCTGGCCGCGCTGGCCGTGCACGAAACCGACCGGCAGGCGGTGGACGACGGCTACACCATGGCCCGCGCCGCCGGTGCGGCGCGGCACGGCTCGGTGCGCATCGCGACCGAGAGCGCGCTGACCTGGGCGGGGCGCTGCCGGCCCGGCGACGGCCTGGGCATCGCGGGCGACGAGGTGCTGATCGTGGCCGCCGATGCGGTCGGGGCGGCGATAGGCCTGCTCGACCTGCTGCTGGCCTCGGGCGGCGACCTGGTGACGGTGCTGCTGGGCGCCGGCATCGACGGCTCCGATGCCAATGCCGGCGCGCTCGGCGACATTCTGGAAGAACACATGCACGATCACCACCCCGGGACCGAACTGGTCACTTACCGCACCGGCCACCACGGTGACGCGCTGCTGATCGGGGTCGAGTAGCGATGGTGTCGCTGGGCGACCGGCTGGACTTCGTGGTGGGAGCCAAGGCCGCCGAATCGCTCGACGAGGTCTTCGGCATCCGCACCGTCGACGCCCTGCTGCGCCACTATCCGCGCAGCTATACGGAGGGCGCCTCGCGGTGGGGTTCCGACGACGAGCGGCCCGAAATGGGCGAGCACATCACCATCGTCGACACGATCGCCGAAACCGAGACGTTTCCGATGAAGAAGAACCCGAAGAAGCTGTGCCACCGCATCACCCTCGGCTCGGGCCGCAGCAAGGTGACCGCGACGTTCTTCAACGCGAACTACTTGAAGAAGGACCTGACCAAGGGCACCAAGGTGATGCTCTCCGGGGAGGTCGGGTTCTTCCGGAACGTCATGCAGCTGACGCACCCGGCGTTCCTCATCGTCGACTCGCCGGACGGACGCAACCGCGGGACGCGGTCGCTGAAGAACATCGCCAACGCCTCGGGCGCCACCAGCGGCGAAGAATTGCTGGATGCCTACGAACGCCATTTCTTCCCGATCTATCCCGCCAGCACGAAATTGCAGAGCTGGGACATCTTTTCGTGCGTGCGCCAGGTGCTCGACGTGCTCGACCCGGTGCCGGATCCGCTGCCCGAGGAGTTGCGCGCGAAATTCGGCCTGATCTCCGAGGACCAGGCATTGCGCGACATCCATCTCGCCGAGAGCGAGCCGCGGCGGCAGCGGGCCCGCGAGCGCCTGACCTTCGACGAAGCCGTCGGTCTGCAGTGGGCGTTGGTGGCCCGCCGCCACGGTGAACTGTCGGAGTCGGGACCGCCGGCGCCGCGGCGCCCGGACGGCTTGGTCACACAACTGTTGGGGCGCTTGCCCTTCGAGTTGACCGCGGGGCAGCGCGAGGTGCTCGGCGTGCTGTCCGAGGGGCTCGCGGCGAGCCGGCCGTTGAACCGGCTGCTGCAGGGCGAGGTGGGTTCGGGCAAGACGATCGTCTCGGTGCTGGCGATGCTGCAGATGGTGGACGCCGGATATCAGTGTGCGCTGCTGGCGCCGACGGAAGTGCTTGCCGCGCAACATCTCCGATCGATCCGCGATGTGCTCGGCCCGTTGGCGATGGCCGGGCAGCTGGGTGGCGCCGATAACGGCACCCGGCTGGCGCTGCTGACCGGTTCGATGACCGCCGCGCAGAAAAAGCAGATCCGCGCCGAGATCGCCGGCGGTGAGGTCGGCATCGTCGTGGGCACCCACGCCCTGCTGCAGGACGCGGTGGAATTCGACAACCTGGGCATGGTGGTGGTCGACGAGCAACACCGCTTCGGTGTCGAGCAGCGAGATCAGCTGCGCGCCAAGGCCCGTCCCGGTGTGACGCCGCACCTGCTGGTGATGACCGCCACGCCGATACCGCGTACCGTCGCGCTCACCGTGTACGGGGATCTGGAAACCTCGACGCTGCGCGAACTTCCGCGTGGGCGCCAGCCGATCACCAGCAACGTCATCTTCGTCAAGGACAAGCCCGCGTGGCTCGGCCGGGCCTGGCAGCGGATAGCCGAGGAGGTCGCCGCCGGCCGTCAGGCCTACGTGGTGGCGCCGCGCATCGACGAGAGCGACGATCCGGGCGATGAGCAGAACGCCAAGGCGCCGGAGACCGCCGAGGGTCTGTACGCCCGGCTGCGCTCCGGGGAGTTGGCGAACCTGCGGCTGGGCCTGATGCACGGGCGGCTGTCCGCCGAGGAGAAGGACGCCGCCATGGCGGCCTTCCGGGCCGGTGATGTCGATGTGCTGGTGTGCACCACCGTCATCGAGGTGGGCGTCGACGTCCCCAACGCCACCGTGATGCTGGTGATGGACGCCGACCGGTTCGGGATCAGTCAGTTGCACCAGCTGCGCGGCCGGATCGGCCGTGGCCAGC
>NZ_LZMG01000016.1:0-1405 GCF_001673615.1 Mycobacterium sp. 1245499.0 | reverse complement strand
GCCGGTCGATGGCGTCGGTGGCCACGGTCAGCGCGGTGTCATGGCCGAAAGTCACGTCGGTGCAATCGATGTCGTTGTCGATGGTCTTGGGGACACCGACCACGGGAACATTCTCCTCCGAGAGCCAGTGCGCGGCCGTCAGCGTGCCCTCCCCGCCGATGGGGATCAGGACGTCGATTCCGTTGTCGTCCAAGGTCTGCTTGATCTGGTTCAGCCCGGCCCGCAGTTTGTCGGGATGCACGCGGGCGGTGCCCAGCATGGTTCCGCCCTTGGCCAGCAGACGGTCGTTGCGATCGTCGTTCTGCAGCTGGACGCGGCGGTTCTCCAGCAATCCGCGCCAGCCGTCCTGGAATCCGACCACCGACGAGCCGTACCGCGCGTCGCAGGTTCGCACCACCGCCCGGATGACCGCGTTGAGTCCGGGGCAGTCGCCGCCTCCGGTGAGCACTCCGATCCGCATGGTTTCATCTTGCCTGGGACGGCGGGGTTATGGCGCGATTAGCCGCGACGGCTCACTAGACGGTGGGCGCCGAGGGCAGCGGCCCGCGGGCCGCCTCGTAGGCGGCGCCGACCCGGTAGAGCCGGTCGTCAGCCAGCGCCGGCGCCATGATCTGCAGCCCGACGGGCAGGTCGTCGTCCGGCGACAGACCGGCCGGCACCGACATGCCGCAGTGCCCCGCCAGATTCAGCGGCAGCGTGCACAGGTCGAACAGATACATCGCCAGCGGATCGTCGACCTTCTCCCCCAGCCGAAACGCCGTGGTCGGGGTCGCGGGCGACACCACCACGTCCACCGAGCGATAGGCCTCGTCCAGGTCGCGGGCGATCAGCGTGCGCACCTTCTGCGCCTGGTTGTAATACGCGTCGTAGTAGCCGGCCGACAACGCATACGTGCCGATCATGATGCGCCGCTTGACCTCCGGCCCGAAACCGGCAGCCCGCGTCAGCGCCATCACCTCCTCGGCGCTGTGGCTGCCGTCGTCGCCGACCCGCAGCCCGTAGCGCATCGCGTCGAAGCGGGCCAGGTTGCTCGACACCTCCGACGGCAGGATCAGGTAGTAGGCGGCCAGCGCGTACTCGAAGTGGGGGCAGTCGACCTCGCTCACGTCAGCGCCCAGGGCGGTCAGCTGCTCGACGGCGGCCTCGAACGCGCTCAGCACCCCGGGCTGATAACCCTCGCCGCGTAGCTGCTTGACCACTCCGACGCGCACGCCCTTGAGGTCACCGTCCGCGCCGGCCCGGGCGGCGCCCACGACGTCGGGCACCGCCGCGTCCACCGACGTGGAGTCGCGGGGGTCATGCCCGGCGATCACCTGGTGCAGCAGTGCGGTGTCGAGCAACCTGGCCCGCTTCGACGCGATGCGCTACGGGCTGCGGGTCGGCGACGACGGCAGCCACAGCGCCG
>NZ_LZMG01000015.1:0-9607 GCF_001673615.1 Mycobacterium sp. 1245499.0 | reverse complement strand
GGTCGCGGCTCTTGACGAACTCCACCGTCTGCTGCACCGCGGTGATGGGGAGGTCCTGCGGCAAGATGACGAGGCCCCCGCGGCGCGCCACCGTCTCGGCCATCCGCCGCCCCGCCACCGCGGTCATGTTGGCGACGACGACGGGGATCGTGGTGCCCGAACCGTCCTCGGTGGACAGGTCGACGTCGAAGCGGGACGCGACCTCCGAACGGTTCGGCATCACGAACACGTCGTTGTAGGTCAGGTCGTATGCGGGTCTGTGCCCGTCGAGAAACCTCATCGCAGTCGCCCCACCAAACTCACGCCCCCTTCACGCCAGTGCTGTCCCCGCTACGCGGGCACTTCGGTGCGATCCCCGCTCCACAGCGTGTGGAAACGCTTGGCCGGGTCGTCGTCGATGCGGCCGTAGGTGTGCGCGCCGAAGAAGTCGCGCAGGCCCTGGGTGAGTGCGGCCGGCAGCCGCTCGGTGCGCAGCGCGTCGTAGTAGGACAACGCCGACGAGAACCCGGGGATCGGGATGCCGAGTTCGGTGGCCTTCACCACGACGCGGCGCCAGCTGTCGATCGATTCCTCGATGGCGCTGCGGAAGTACGGCGCGACGATGAGCGTCGGCAGGTCGGGGTTTTCGTCGAACGCCTCTTTGATCCGGTTGAGGAACTTTGCCCGGATGATGCAGCCGCCGCGCCAGATGGTCGCCATGTCGCCGGGGGTGATGTCCCAGTCGTACTCGGCGCTGCCAGCCTGGATCTGGTTGAAGCCCTGGGCGTAGGCGATGATCTTCGACGCGTACAGCGCCTTACTCACGTCGTCGATGAATTGCGCTGCGTCGCTTGGCTTCTCGCCCAGCTGGCCGGACGCCAGCCCGGTGGTCGCCTTGCGCTGCGCCACCGAGCCCGACAGCGCGCGGGCGAACACCGCCTCGGCGATGCCGGTCACCGGCACGCCGAGATCCAGGGCGGACTTCACGGTCCAGCGCCCGGTGCCCTTCTGTTCGGCCTCGTCGAGGATGAGGTCGACCAGCGGCTTGCCGGTCTTGGCGTCGGTCTGGCGCAGCACCTCGGCGGTGATCTCGATGAGAAAACTGTCCAGGTCGCCCTTGTTCCACTCGGCGAACACGTCGGCGATCTCGGGGGCGGTCTTGCCGAGCCCGTCGCGCAACAGCTGGTAGGCCTCGCCGATCAGCTGCATGTCGGAGTACTCGATGCCGTTGTGCACCATCTTGACGAAGTGCCCGGCGCCGTCGGGGCCGATGTGGGTGCAGCACGGCACGCCGTCGACGTGTGCGGAGATCTCCTCGAGCAGCGGACCTAGCGACTCGTACGACTCGGCTGGACCGCCGGGCATGATCGACGGGCCGTTGAGCGCGCCCTCCTCGCCGCCGGAGATGCCGGCGCCGACGAAGTGCAGCCCGCGCTCCCGGATGGCCTTCTCCCGGCGGATGGTGTCGGTGTAGAGGGCGTTGCCGCCGTCGATGATGATGTCGCCTTCTTCCATGGCGTCCGCGAGCTCGTTGATGACGGCGTCGGTGGGCTCACCGGCCTTGACCATGATCAGCACCCGGCGCGGCTTTTCCAGCGCGTCCAGGAATTCGGCGATCGTCTCCGATCGCACGAACTTGCCCTCGTCGCCGTGCTCTTTGAGCAGCGCGTCGGTCTTGGCGATCGACCGGTTGTGCAGGGCCACCGTGTAGCCGTGCCGGGCGAAGTTGCGGGCGATGTTCGAACCCATCACGGCCAGGCCCGTGACGCCGATCTGCGCGGTGCCGGTCTTGGATCCGGAGTGGGCATCCGACGAACTCATGTTGTCGCCTCTCAAGTTGGAGAACTTTCACCAAAAGCTTTCGGTGACACTGTGGCACAGCGAACAGTCAGGCGCCCGGGGTGATCGGTTCTCGGCGGTGTCAGAGGTTGAACAGGCGTTGCAGCTCGGTGAGCCACGGGACGGCCAGCGCGACCGTGGGCACGACGAATACGGCGGCCGCGGCCAGGTATGCGGCCGCCGACAGCAGCGGACTGTTGCCGCGTCCGCCCAGGCGGCGCACTCGCAGCACCGTGCTGGGACCGCTGGCCGCCAACGCACCCGACGGGGCCCGCCCGGACGCGCAGGCGACCAGCGCCCGGGCCAGGGGAGCGCGACCCGCGGCGCGCACCGCCGCGTCGTCGGCGAGCAGCTCGACCAGCAGCTGGACGGCGCCGAGCGCGTTGGCGCTGCGGACCAGCCGCGGGAAGGCCGCGTGCACGGCGGTGAAGGCCTCCAGCACCAGGTCGTGCCGCGCCCGAAGGTGGGCGCGCTCGTGGGTGAGGATCGCCTCCACTTCGGCGTCGGCGAGGGTGCTCAGCGTCCCCTCGCTGACCACCACGCGGCTGCGCACGCCGGGCAGGCAGTAGGCCAGCGGTTGTGGGACGTCCAACACACGAAGATCGCGGGTGCGGGCGCAGGGCTGCGACAGCGCGGCACCGTGGCCGACCCCGACCAGGTCGACCACCATGCGGTGGTGGGCCCGTCGCTTCCGGTTGGCGATGGCCACCCGGACCACGGCGACCATCAGCCGGGCGCCGACCAGCACGGTCAGGGCGAACACGCTGACGTACGCGATCCACAGCGGCCAGCCGAGGCGCTCGGCGGCGCCGACGATGCTGGTCGTGGGTCGCCCGTCGCGGCCGGGCATCAACAGCCGGGTGGCGATCGCGATGCCGGCGCTGAACGCCGACAGCACCGCGGCCAGTGCGACCGCCTGCCAGAGCACCATGGCGGCGCGGGGAGCGCGCAGCGGCCAGCGCGCGCGTGCCAACATCGCCGGCACCGGACCGGTCAGTAGCACCGCGAGAATGGTGAAAGCCAGCGCGGACACACTGTCAGTGTCCCTCAGGCCTCCGGTGCAGCGCCAGCAGATGGTGAGTTATTGCGTTGATTGGCTTCCAGTTCGGCGAGCGCGCGCCGCAGCGCCTCCGCCTCGTCGGCGCCGACCCGTTCGACGAAGTGCACCAGCGCGGCCTGCCGGCCCCCGGGATCCTCGGCTTGGGCCAGCGCGTCCACCATGAGTCCGGCGACCAGCTCGTCGCGACCATGAACAGGCGCGTACCGGTGCGCCCGGTCGTCCCGGATCTGCGAGACCAGGTTTTTCTTGGCCAGCCGTTGCAGCACGGTCATGATCGTGGTGTAGGCGAGATCGCGCTGCGCCGACAACGCCTCGTGGACCTGGCGAACGGTCTGAGGCTCGGGCGTGGACCACAGGTGGTCCATGACGGCCCGTTCCAGATCCCCCAGCCGAGTCAGTTTGGCCATAGTTCGTTCATCTCCTGAGCGTCGAAACCAGCGTACTCCGGCTTACTACCGACGGTCGTACGGAAGGCTGACAAATCACGGTGTCGGCCGACGCGCGCGCCCCCGGGGCGAACAAGAAGAACAATACCCCTTGCGAAGTTAGGGCAGCCTTGCCTATGCTCATCGAGTCGAGCGATAACGGACCGTGTGAGTGTCCTGAGGGCTGCAGCGACCCCCGGTCTACTCGATCGGCGAGCCCCGTGCCAACAGGTACGGGGCTCAGCCGTTTTCGGGGCCAAAGTCCCACGGCGAAAACGCTTGCGGGGCCATGGTGTAGACACATGGACGTGCCAGAGCCGCAGAATGCCATTATCCCGCCGGACTTCTCCGCACCCTTCGACCGCGAGATCGGGCTGCAGTTCACCGAACTCAGCCCCGACGGTGCGCGGGCCCAACTCGAGGTCACCCCCAAGCTGTTGCAGCCGATGGGTTTGGTGCACGGCGGCGTTTACTGCTCGATGATCGAAAGCATGGCGAGCGTGGCCGCCTACACCTGGCTGGCCACCCGCGGCGGCGGAAACGTGGTGGGCGTCAACAACAACACCGATTTCTTGCGCTCGATCGGCTCGGGCATGGTCTACGGCACCGTCGAGCCGATCCACCGCGGCCGCAGCCAGCAATTGTGGTTGGTCACCATCACCGACGACGACGACCGCGTCGTCGCCCGCGGTCAGGTGCGGCTGCAGAACCTCGAGATCCGCTGAGCGGTTGGCCCGTCACACCGCCGTCATTGAATTGCGCTGTCGGGCAAGCTAGCTGGCGCGTCTGGCTGCCGGCCGGTTGGCCTCGGCGGCGACCACCGCCAACTGTTCCAGCCGCGTCCGGGCGAACGCCTGCTGCTCGGTGATGGTGAGCTGGCCACGACGGGTGCTCAGGAACGTCACCGTCCAGGACAGCAGGGTGCTGATCTTGGTCTTGAACCCGACCAGGTACACCAGGTGCAGCACCAGCCAGGCGAACCAGGCGAACAGCCCGCTGAACTCGACCGGGCCGATCTTGGCGACCGCGGAGAACCGCGACACCGTGGCCATGGAGCCCTTGTCGAAGTACTGGAAGGGCTCCCGGTCGGCCGGGTTGGCGCCGCCGAGCTCGGCCTTGATGGTGCTGGCGACGTACTTGGCGCCCTGGATGGCGCCCTGCGCCACGCCAGGCACGCCTTCGACGGCGGCCAGGTCGCCGATGACGAACACGTTCGGGTGGCCGGGGACCGACAGGTCGGGCAGGACCTTGACGCGGCCTGCGCGGTCGAGTTCGACCGACGACTGGTCGGCGAGGTCGCGACCCAGCGGGCTGGCGGACACGCCGGCGGACCAGACCTTGCACGCCGACTCGATGCGCCGGACGGTGCCGTCGGAGTCCTTGACCGTGATGCCGTTGCGGTCGACGTCGGTCACCATCGCACCCAGCTGGATCTCCACGCCCATCTTTTCCAGCCGGGCCGCCGCCCGCTGACCCAGCTTGTCGCCGAAGGGCGGCAGCACGGCGGGAGCGGCGTCGAGCAGGATCACCCGGGCCTTGGTCGAGTCGATGTGCCGGAAGGAGCCCCGCAACGTGTCCTTCGCCAATTCCGCTATCTGCCCGGCCATTTCGACGCCGGTGGGGCCGGCCCCGATGACGGTGAACGTCAGCAGCTTGGCCCGCCGCTCCGGATCGCGAGAGCGCTCGGCCTGCTCGAACGCGCTCAGGATCCGGCCGCGCACCTCGAGCGCGTCGTCGATCGACTTCATGCCAGGCGCGAACTCCGCGAAATGGTCGTTGCCGAAATAGGACTGGCCCGCGCCGGCGGCGATGATCAAGCTGTCGTAGGGGGTGTCGTAGGTGTGCCCGAGCAGGTCGGACACCACGAACTTGCCCTCCAGGTCGATGTGGGTGACGTCACCGAGCAGCACCTGGACGTTGCGCTGTCTGCGCAGGACGACCCGGGTGGGGGGTGCGATATCGCCTTCGGACACAATGCCCGTCGCCACCTGGTACAGCAGCGGCTGGAAAAGGTGGTGCGTGGTCCGGGCGATCAGCTTGATGTCGACGTTGGCGTGCTTGAGCTTCTTGGCCGCGTTCAGTCCGCCGAAGCCGGAGCCGATGATGACGACCTGGTGACGACGCTCCGGTCCATCTGTGGTTCCTGGCTGGGGGCTCATGTTTCCGCTGCTCCTGACGGGGGCTCCTGGACGCGCGACTGCAGTCAACGATCACGCTAGTCAGGCGGATACCCCCAAACCTAGTTGGCAACATGTGTAATCAAACACATCGTCTGTATCACTGCTGGTCGCCCAACGTGATGCTCGTCATGCTCCGCCGACCGGGGCGCTGAGCTGGCGAAAGACCTACCGGCCCACCAGCGGACGCAGTGCCGCGCCGGCCGCCTCGATGACGCCGGGCGTGTAGGCGGGCAGGTTGATGATGACGCCGTCGATGCCCGCGTCGATCACCCTGGACTTGAGCTGATCGGCGACCGCGTCCGGCGTGCCGGCCACCATGCGCTGCGTCATCTCGGCGGGGATCTGGTCGGGGCTCGCGTTGTCGTCGATCAGGGCCGTGATCAGCGCGCTGGTCTCCAGGGTGGCGGGGTCGCGGCCCACCTCTTCGCAGGACCGGCGCACGGCGTCCACCTTGCGCGGCAGTTCGTCGAAGCCCGCGATCACGTTGAGGTGGTCGAAGTGCCGGGCGGCGAGCGGGATTGTCTTCTTCTCCCCGCTGCCGCCGATCATCAGCGGAATGTGTTCCCGGAAGCGGGGATTGGCGAACGCCTCGCTGGTCTGGTACCACTGGCCCGAGACGGTGGCCCGCTCGCCGGAGATCATCGGCAAGATGATCTGCAGGGCCTCGTCGAGCCGGTTGAACCTGTCGGTGAAGGTGCCGAATTCGAAGCCCAACTGGTCGTGCTCGAGCTGGAACCATCCGGTGCCGATGCCCAGGATCGCCCGTCCCTGGCTGACGACGTCCAGCGTGGTGATGATCTTCGCGAGCAGGCTCGGGTTTCGATACGTATTGCCGGTCACCAGCGTGCCGAGCTGTACCCGCTCGGTGGCGGTGGCCAGCGCCCCCAGGGCGGTGTAGGCCTCCAACATCGGCTGGTCGGGTGAACCCAACATCGGCAGTTGGTAGAAGTGGTCCATCACGAAAACCGAGTCGAATCCGGCTGATTCGGCTTCGCGGGCCTGGGCGACGACGGTGGGGAAGAGTTGTTCAACCCCGGTGCCGTAGGAAAAGTTGGGAATCTGCAGACCGAGTCGAATAGCCACGAGAATCACCGTAGCGATCGGCCCTGCCCGAAAGAAGGGCGCGCGGCGTGTTACGCGTCAGGCGAAACGGGCCAGCGCGCCGTGGCTCACGTGCAACGTCTGGCCGGTGATGTGGCGGGCCGCCGAGGTGGTCAGGAACAGCGCCAACCGAGCGGCCTCCGCGGACACCGGCGCCGGCGTGCGTGACAGCCCGTCGTAGCCGGCCTCGGCGCTGCGTCCGCTCGCCACCACGTTGACGGTGATGCCGCGGGTGCCGAAGATGCCCGCCTGGCCCGCGGCCCAGTTCGACAGCGCGGCCTTGATGGCGGCGTCGGCGCTGCCGGCCGGTGGGTTCTCGGGCACCACACTGATGATCGAGCCGCCCGAGCGCAGGTGATCACCGACGGCCTGGACGGTGAGCACCGCCGAAAGCACCGCCGCGTCAAGGGCCTTGCGCCAGGCGTTGGCGGTGTCGGCGATCGAATAGGTGCGCGGGTCGCCGGCCTCCCAGGTGGGCGCCGGCACGTGGACGATGGTGTCCAGGTGGTGCGGGAAAAGCGGACGGGCCTCTTCCAGGCTGGCCGGGTCGGTGGTGTCGCAGACGATCGACTCGACCTCCAGCTCCTTGGCGGCGATCTCCAGGTCGCTCTTGCGCGCACCCACCAGGGTCACCTTGTGGCCGTCGTCGCGGAAGCCCTCGGCCACCGTGCGTCCCAGCTCCGTGTCTCCGCCGGTAACCAGCACCTCCACCGCCATGACCTCCTCGTGTGCACGCGCGTATTGGCATCGTCCCCGGATATGTTACTGGACAGTAGCTAGCCGGCGAAACTTTCGCCGGCGCGACGCGCGGATCAGTTGCGTAACTATTCGGGCGTCACTTTCCCGGGCACTTTCTTGCGGCGATTCAACCGCCGAGCGCACCGCATTATCGGCGGGCTAGGGTGCATCCATGCGTCGGATCGGGATCCTGGCCGCTGTGGTTTCGACGGTGCTGGCAGCGGGGCCGATCGGATGCGGTTCGCAGCCCGCGCAGCCCGCGCAGGCCTCGGGCAAGGTGGTGGTGTTCGCCGCGGCGTCGCTCAAGCCGGCGTTCACCCAGATCGGCCAGCAGTTCACGGCCCAGAATCCGGGCGCGGGCGTCGACTTCGAGTTCGCCGGCTCCTCCGATCTGGCGACCCAGCTGACGCAGGGCGCAACGGCCGACGTGTTCGCCTCGGCCGACACCGCCCAGATGGATGCGGTCAGCAAGGCCGGCTTGCTGGCCGGCGACCCGACGAACTTCGCGTCGAACACCCTGGTCATCGTCACCGCTCCGGGCAACCCGAAGCGAATCGGCTCCTTCGCCGATCTGGCCAGACCCGGCCTCAACGTGGTGACCTGCCAGCAGCCGGTGCCGTGCGGGGCGGCGGCCCGCCGCGTCGAAGACCGCACGGGCGTGCGCCTCAACCCGGTCAGCGAGGAACCCAGCGTGACCGACGCCCTCAACAAGGTCACCAGCGGCCAGGCCGACGCCGCGCTGGTCTATGTCACCGACGCCAGGAACGCCGGCGCCAAGGTGGCGACCGTGGCCTTCCCGGAGGCCGCCGCCGCGGCGAACGTCTATCCCATCGGCGTGCTGAAGAACGCGCCGCTCGCCGCGCAGGCGCACAAGTTCGTCGACTTGGTGACCTCGCCGACCGGGCAGCAGATCCTGGTCCAGGCCGGCTTCGCGAAACCCTGAGCCGCCCGTGCACCGGCCGACGGACCTGCCCCGCTGGGTGTACCTCCCCGCGGCGGCGGGGGCCGTCTTCGTGGTGCTGCCGTTGCTGGCCATCGCGGTCAAGGTCGACTGGCCGCACTTCTGGTCGCTGATCACCAGCTCGTCGTCGAAAACGGCGCTGTTGCTGAGCCTGAAGACCGCCGCCGCCAGCACGGCGCTGTGCGTGGTCTTCGGGGTGCCGATGGCGCTGGTGCTGGCGCGCAGCACGGCGCGGGTGGTCCGGTTGCTGCGGCCGCTGATCCTGCTGCCCCTGGTGCTGCCGCCCGTGGTCGGTGGCATCGCGCTGCTCTACGCGTTCGGCCGGCTGGGGCTGCTCGGCCGGTACCTGGAGGCCGCCGGTGTCGGGATCGCGTTCAGCACCACCGCCGTGGTGCTGGCCCAGACCTTCGTCTCGCTGCCGTTCCTGGTCATCTCCCTCGAGGGCGCCGCGCGCACCGCCGGCGCCGACTACGAGCTGGTGGCCGCGACGCTGGGGGCGCGCCCGAGCGTCGTGTGGTGGCGGGTCACCCTGCCGCTGCTGTTGCCGGGCGTGGTGTCGGGGGCGGTGCTGGCCTTCGCCCGCTCGCTGGGCGAATTCGGGGCGACACTGACCTTCGCGGGATCCCGCCAGGGGGTGACCCGCACGCTGCCGCTGGAGATCTACCTGCAGCGGGTGACCGACGCCAATGCCGCTGTGGCGCTGTCGATCCTGCTGGTGGTGGTGGCGGCCCTGGTGGTGCTGGGCCTGGGCACCCGCCGGCTGGCCGGGGCCGACACGGGGCAACCGTGAGCGAATTGCAGCTGCGCGCGGTCGTCGCGGACCGCGGGGTGGACGTGGAGTTCTCGGTATCCGCGGGCGAGGTGCTCGCCGTGCTCGGCCCCAACGGCGCCGGCAAATCGACGGTGCTACACGTCATCGCGGGGCTACTTCGGCCCGACCACGCGGTGGTGCGGCTGGGGGACCGGGTCCTGACCGACACCGCGGCCGGCGTCAGCGTGCCGACACACGACCGCCGGGTCGGGCTGCTGCTGCAGGATGCGCTGCTGTTCCCGCACATGAGTGTTGCCGCCAACGTCGGTTTCGGACCGCACAGCCGTCGGGCGCGGTGGCGGGCGGGTCGCACCGGAAGATCCGACACGGCGCTGGGGTGGCTGCGCGAGGTGGACGCGGAGGGCCTGGCCGACCGGAAGCCGCGCCAGCTGTCCGGCGGGCAAGCGCAGCGGGTCGCGATCGCCCGGGCGCTGGCCGCCGAACCCGACGTGTTGCTGCTCGACGAACCGCTGGCCGGGCTCGACGTCGCCGCGGCGGCCGCGATCCGGGCCG
>NZ_LZMG01000014.1:0-809 GCF_001673615.1 Mycobacterium sp. 1245499.0 | reverse complement strand
GAGAACTGATTGACGTCGGTGTAGCCCGCACGGAACAACTTCGCGCAGCCGGTCAGGTACTTCATGTACCGGTCGTAGACCTCCTGGGACTGGATGGCGATCGCCTGCTCGCGATTGGCCTCGAGTGCCTCGGCCCACAGGTCCAAGGTCCTGGCGTAGTGCAGCTGCAGCGACTGGACGCGGGTCAGGTCGAAGCCCGCGGTCACTCCGTACTCGCCGACGGTCTGCGGCGTCGGCAGCCAGCCGCCGGGGAAGATCTCGGCCAGGATGAACTGCGAGAACTGCACGATTTCGTGGGTCAGCTTCAGGCCCTTGGCCCGCGCGTCTTTGAACGACGGCCGAACGATGGTGTGCAGCAACATCACTCCGCCGGGCGGCAGCGCCTGGTAGGCCATTTTGAAGAAGCGGCCGTAGCGCTGCCGGCCGAAGTGCTCGAACGCGCCGATGGACACGATGCGGTCCACGGGCTCGTGGAACTTCTCCCAGCCCTCCAGCAGCACCCGCCGGCTGCGGGGGGTGTCCATCTGATCGAAGGACTGCTGCACGTGCTCGGCCTGGTTTTCCGACAGTGTGAGGCCGACGACGTTGACGTCGTACTTCTCGATGGCCCGCCGCAGGGTGGCCCCCCAGCCGCAACCGATGTCCAGCAGCGTCATCCCGGGTTCGAGCTTCAATTTGCCCAGCGCCAGATCGAACTTCGCAATTTGGGCTTCTTCGAGAGTCATGTCATCACGCTCGAAGTAGGCGCAGGTGTAGCCCATCGTCGCGTCTAAGAATAATGCGAAAAATTCATTCGAGACATCGTAAAT
>NZ_LZMG01000013.1:0-1283 GCF_001673615.1 Mycobacterium sp. 1245499.0 | reverse complement strand
CCCAAATCACTTGTGCCTCTTTTGTTTCAGTGGTTTCAGGGGAGCGCTTTTTGTCGGTGGCCCGTTCTAGCATTCGAACATGAGTTCGATAGATGACCGGGAGCAGATTTAGGCCGACGCTGACGCGTTGTGCGCTGCGGCCGCTCGTTTTCACCAGCATTCCTATGCGGCGCTGACCAACCCCGAACGCCTGGCACTGTTGGAAAAGCTCGAATGCGCAACCCGCAAGCTCCAAACGCCAAGCCACCAACTCATCAACCAGCTTGGCGAGCAAGCAGATCCGGCCGAACTGGGCGGCAAGCTGCCCTGGGTGTTGGCCGACCGGCTGCACATCACCCGGGCCGAGGCCGCACGGCGCATCGCCGAGGCCGCCGATCTGGGCCCGCGCCGCACGCTGACCGGCGAGCCGCTGGCGCCGGTGCTGCCCGCCACCGCCGCGGCCCAGCAAGATGGGGCGATCGGCGCCGACCACGTGGCCGTGATCCGGCGGTTCTTCCACCACCTGCCCGAAGCCGTGGACCTCGACACCTGCGAACACGCCGAAAAGCAACTGGCCGCCACGGCCACCCAATTTCGCCCCGACCAACTCACCACACTGGCCCGCCGCCTGATGGACTGCCTCAACCCCGACGGCACCTACACCGACGCCGACCGCGCGCGCATGCGCGGACTGGTGCTCGGCAACCAACAAACCGACGGCATGTCGCGCCTGAGCGGATGGCTGACGCCCGAAGCCCGCGCCACCCTCGAGGCGGTACTGGCCAAACTCACCGCCCCCGGCATGTGCAACCCCGACGACGAGCAGCCGGTCATCGACAGCGCCCCGCCCCAAGACGCGGTGCAACGCGACACCCGCAGCACCGCCCAACGCCACCACGACGGCCTCAACGCCGCCCTACGCGCCCTGCTGGCCAGCGCAAAACTCGGCCAACACAACGGATTACCAGCCTCCATCATCCTCACCACCACACTCGAGGACCTCGAACGCAACACCGGCACAGCCCTCACCGCCGCCGGCACCCTGCTCCCCATGTCCGACGTCATCCGCCTGGCCCGCCACGCCCACCACTATCTCGCCATCTTCGACAAAGGCACATCGCTGGCCCTGTACCACACCAAGCGCCTGGCCTCACCCGGCCAACGAATGTCCTGCACGCCAAGGACCGTGGATGTTCACATCCGGGTTGCGACGTGCCCGGCTACTACTGCGAAGTCCACCACGTCCAAGACTGGGTCAAGACTGAGCGCACCGACATCGACCAACTCACCCTGGCCTGCGGACC
>NZ_LZMG01000012.1:0-3097 GCF_001673615.1 Mycobacterium sp. 1245499.0 | reverse complement strand
GCGGTCGCCGGCTGGCGCAGCTGTCGCAGCGATTCTTCTCCGGCGATGCGCACCGCGACGATCCGCTGGTCGCCGCCGTGACCGACACCGTGCGGCGCTACCGGATCAGCGCGGAGCTGTTCGAGGACTTCTTGGCGTCGATGCGGATGGACCTCACGGTCACCGACTATCCGGACCGCAAGGCCCTCAACCGCTACATGCGCGGCTCGGCGGAAGCCATTGGGCTGCAAGTGCTTCCGATACTGGGCACGGTGACGCCCGTGCAGGAGGCGGCGCCGTACGCCGCGGCGCTGGGCCGCGCGTTCCAGCTCACCAATTTCCTGCGTGACGTCGACGAGGACCTGCAGCGCGGCCGGGTCTACCTGCCGGCCGACGAACTCGCCGCCGACGGCGTCGACCGGGAGTTGTTGACGTGGTGTCACACCCACCGCCGCACCGATCCGCGGGTGCGCCGTGCTCTGGTCGCCCAGCACGAAATCGCCAGGCAGACTTATCGATTCGCCGCCGACGGGATCGCCACGCTCGCCCGCCGCTCGCGACCGTGCGTGGCGACCGCGGCGGCGCTGTACTCGGAGATCCTGGACTGCATCGAAAGAAGCGACTTCGCGGTGTTCGATCACCGGGCCACCGTCGGCACGACGCGACGGCTTCGGGTCGCCGGTGCGGGACTGATACGGTCGTGGCGGGCGCGCAACGGCGCGCGGGGCGTTCGTCAATCGGGGGCCGCATGAGCGATCGGTGGCAATACCTGGCGGTGCTGGCCGCATGCCTGGTGATCACCGCGCCGCTGGAGATCTTCGGCCCCGGCGTCTACCGCCAGTGGCGACGGGCCCTCAAGGCGATCGTGCCGGTGGCCGCGGTGTTCTTGATCTGGGATGAGATCGCCGTCGCCGCGCACGTGTGGACTTACGACCGCGCCTATCTGTGTGGCCTGGGCATCCCGGTCCGGGTGCCGATCGAAGAGGTGCTGTTCTTCCTCGTCATTCCGGTCTGCGCGTTGCTGACCTACAACGCCGTGACCACCATCCTGGACAAGGTGCACCGCCGATGACGGGCCTGGGCTACACGCTGCCGGCCGCGCTGGCGGTATTGCTGGTCTGCGCACTGGAATTGGCGGTGCTGCGCACCGGACTCTTCCGGCGTGCGGCGTACTGGCTGTCGATGCTGATCGTGCTGGGATTCCAGATCCCGGTGGACGGCTGGCTGACGAAACTCAGCTCCCCCGTCGTCAGCTACGACGATCGGCAGCTGAGCGGCCTGCGCTTCCCATTCGACATCCCGGTCGAAGACTTTCTGTTCGGCTTCGCGTTGGTCACCGCGGTGCTGCTGCTGTGGGAGCGGCAACGTGCGCGTCGGTGATGCTGGTCCCGCGCCCGCCGACCTGGCGGCCGCGTTCGACGCGGGCGCGCCGGCTTACGACCGGCTGGTCGGGGCCAGCCCCGGTTACCACGCGCAGCTGACCTTGTCGGCGCGCCGAATGCGAATCCCGAACCGCGGCAACGGGTTACGGTTGCTCGATGCCGGCTGCGGCACGGGCGCCTCGACGGCCGCGCTGCTCGCCGTCGCACCGGAGGCCGACATTGTCGCCGTCGACGCCTCGCGCGGAATGCTCGACGCGGCGCGCGCCAAACAGTGGCCCGCCTCGGTGCGCTTCGTGCACACGCCGGTCGAAGAGCTGGCCGAGCACGGGATCACCGGACCGTTCGACGGCATCCTGGCCGCCTATCTGATCCGCAACGTCGCCGACCGGGACGCACAGCTGCGCAGGTTCCGCGAGCTGTTGCGTCCGGGCGGCACCCTGGCGGTGCACGAATACTCGGTGCGCGACTCCCCCGCCGCGACCCGCATCTGGCACGCCGTGTGCTGGGCCATCATCATTCCCGCCGGGTGGTGGCGCACCCGGGACGCCGGGCTGTATCGCTACCTGTGGCGCAGCGTATTGGATTTCGACGGCGCCGCGCGGTTCGAGACCCGCCTCGCCGACGCCGGCTTCACCGCCGTGCACAGCGAGACGATGCCCGGTTGGGAGACCAACATCGTGCACACCTTCCTGGCGGACGCGCCGCGATGACCGCCGACCGGCGGCGCCGAACCTTCGCCGCACCAACGGGATTGCCGGACGCCGGTGCGCTGCCCGAGCGCCCCCGGGTGGCCGTCGTCGGCGGCGGGATCGCCGGCCTGAGCGCCGCCACCGGGCTGGCCGAGCGCGGCGTCGTCGTCGAGGTCATCGAAAGCGAGCGCTACCTGGGCGGCCGGGTGGGGGGCTGGACCGAGCGCGACGGCGGCGCCAAGCTCGCGATGAACCGCGGCTTCCACGCGTTCTTCCGGCAGTACTACAACCTGCGCGCCCTGCTGAGCCGGATCGACCCGCAACTGCGGATGCTCACTCCCGTCGCGGATTACCCGCTGATCGACGGCGCCGGACGGCGCGACACCTTCCGCGGGCTGCCGCGCACCCCGCCGTGGAACGCCGTGGTGTTCGCCGCACGCAGCCCGACGTTCCGGCTGCGAGACTTCACCCGCATCGACGCCCGCGCGGCCGCACCGCTGGCCGCCGTATCGGTGCCCGGCACCTACCAGCGCCTGGACCACACCGACGCCGCGACGTTTCTCTCCGACATCCGATTCCCCGAGGCCGCAAGGCATCTGGCGTTCGAGGTGTTCTCCCGCAGCTTCTTCGCCGATCCCTCCCAGCTCTCCGCGGCCGAGCTGGCGACCATGTTTCACATCTACTTCCTCGGATCGTCCGAGGGCCTGATCTTCGACGTGCCGTCGGCGAACTACGACAGCGCCCTGTGGGAGCCGTTGCGCGGCTACCTCGAGGGTCGCGGCGCGCGGTTCCGGCTCGCCACCAAGGTGCTGCGCATCGAGACCGCACCGGCGAAGTCTTTTCGGGTGCACACTGATTCCGATGACCACTGCGAGGTCGACGCCGTCGTATTGGCCACCGACGTCGCGGGTTTACAGCGGATCGTCGCGGCGTCCCCGGATCTGGGCACCGAGGCCTGGCGCACCCAGATCTCGCGGCTGCGCAGCGCGCCGCCGTTCGCCGTGCATCGGCTGTGGCTCGACCGACCGGTCGCGGCGCACCGGCCGG
>NZ_LZMG01000011.1:0-35612 GCF_001673615.1 Mycobacterium sp. 1245499.0 | reverse complement strand
ACCCGCGTAGCTGGACTCGATGACGCCCGCCGGGGGGATGGTCGGATGCAGGTAGATCGGCGCCTGCAGGGCGGCCGCGCGGTCCAGGATGGGCTCGAAGAACGGGTCGTCCAGATAGCGGCCGCGGCTGTGTCCGTTGATCACCGCGCCGGGGAAGCCCAGCCCGCGCACCGCGCGCTCGAGTTCGTCGGCCGCCTGGTCGGGTGCGCTGGTGGGCACGGTGGCAAAGCCCGCCAAGCGGTCGGGGTAGCGCTGCACCGCCGCCGCGAGCTGGTCGTTGCAATCCCGGGCCAGCCGCACCGCCTCGTTCGGATCCAGCTGCTCAACCCCGGGCGCGGCCAGCGACAGCACGGCCAGGTCCACCCCGGCCTCGTCCATCGCCGCGATGCGGCCGTCGCCGAGATCGCTGGCGGGTTCGACGATGCCGGCTCGCGACGCCAGCCAGGTGCCCGGGCCCTGCAGGAATTCCATTGTGGCGTAATGCTCTTCGAGGGCGATGACACGCATCTGGGTTATCCTTCGAGGACTCGGGCGGCCGCGCTCCAGTACGGCAACTCGTCACGGTTGGCGGCCAGGCGGATGGTTTTGGTGTAGCCGTACTCGGCCAGCGTCTCCTGGGCGTGCTCGCGGCCGAACCCGCTGTGGCCCACGCCGCCGAATCCGCTGCCGATGGCCACCCGCGCGTAGTTGTTGACGAAGACGGCTCCGGCCCGGATCTGCCGGCTCACCCGCAGCGCCCGGTCGCCGTCGGCGGTGAACACCGCGGCGACCAGCCCGTAGGGGGTGCCGTTGGCGATCCGCACCGCCTCGGCCTCGTCGCTGAACCGGATCAGGGCGACCACCGGACCGAAGATCTCCTCCTGGGCCACCCGCATGTCCGGCGTGACGCCGGTCAGCACGGTCGGCGCGACGTAGAAGCCGTCCGCGAGCCGCGGATCCTGCGGCAGCGGTGCCTGGGCGGCGATGCGGGCGCCTTCGGCGACGCCGATGTCGAGGTACTCCAGGACCTGCTTGCGCTGCGCCCGGGTGACCAGCGGCCCCACGTCGGTGGCGGGATCGGCGCCGTCGCCCACCCGCAGCCGGCGCACGGCGGCGCACAGCTTCTCCTCGAACTCGGCATAGACGTTGTCCTGCACCAGGATTCGCGACGATGCGGTGCACGCTTCGCCCTGGTTGAAGAAGCCGCCGTCGATGGCGGCCAACAGCGCCTCGTGCAGGTTGGCATCGTCGAACACCAGCAGCGGGTTCTTGCCGCCCAGCTCCATCAACGCCGGCGTGAGGTTGCCGGCCGCGGTGCGCAGCACCGCCGAACCGGTGAGCGGGGACCCGGTAAAGGAGATCTTGCCCACCAGTTGATGCTCGGCCAGCGCGGCGCCCACCTCGCCGCCGCCGGGCACGGCGTGCACCACCGGGTCGGGCAGCACCGACTGGATCAGCTCGACCAGTCGCAGCACCACCGAGGGCGTCTGCTCCGGCGGTTTCAGCACGACGGCGTTCCCGACGGCCAGCGCGGGAGCGACCTTGCCGGCGGTGTGGATCGGCGGCCAGTTGAAGGGCACGATGCCGGCGATCACGCCGTAGGGCTCCAGCGTGGTCACGTCGAACACCGGCCCGTAGTCGCGTGCCTGGCTGGGCAGCACCTCGACCATGCCGGCGAAGTAGTCGAAGATCCCGATCGCGGCTTCCACGTCGAAGCTGCGGGCCTGGCTGATCGGCTTGCCCATCTCTCGCGACTCGAGGGCGGCGATCTCGTCGGCGTGTTCGCGAATGACGTCGGCGATCTGCCGCAGGTAGCGGCCGCGTTCGCGGGCCGGACGAAGCTTCCAGTGCACGTGCGCCGCGTGCGCGGTCCGCACGGCCCGATCCACCTCCGCGGTGCCGGCCCCGTGCACGACGGTGACGACCTGTCCGGTGGCGGGGTTCTCCACGACGAAGCGGTCGTCGGGCGACGCCGACGACCAGGGGGTGCGGATCGTGGTGGGGGCTTGCTGATCCATGGGCATTGTCACGGTATGCCCCGCGGTTTGATCAGCACCAACGATATCTTCTGATGGTTCTCATCACCGGCGGTGATAATCGCTGGTGTGGAGCTTCGTCACCTCGAGTACTTCCTGGCCGTGGCGGACAGTCGAAGCTTCACCGGGGCGGCCCAGCGGCTGCACGTCGTGCAATCGGGAGTGTCGGCCACCATCAAGGCGCTCGAGCGCGAACTGGGCGCCGAGTTGTTCGTCCGGGGCCCGGCCGGCGTGGCGCTGAGCCCCGCCGGCGAAGCGCTGCGACCCCACGCCCGGACCACTTTGGACGCCGCCCGCGCGGCCAAGGACGCGGTGAGCGCCGCCCGGGGCACGGTGCGCGGCACCGTCACGGTGGGGACGTTGACGTCGGTGAGCGTCATCGACGTGCCGACCGTGCTGGCCGAACTGCACGCCCGTCATCCCGACGTCGTGGTCCACCTGCGCGCGGCCAGCTCCGGGTCGGCCGGGCTGGCGGCCCAATTGCGCGACGGGGATCTCGACGTCGCCTTCCTGGTTTTCACCGGACCGCCCCCGGCCGACCTGCACACCCGGCTGGTGGCCTCGGTGCCGCTGCTGCTGGTCGTCCCCGAGGGCCACCCGCTGGCCCGGCGCACGGCGGTTTCGCTGGCCGAGCTCGCGGGCATGCCGTTCGTCGACGGGCCGCCGGGCTATGGGAACCGCGCCGTGGTGGACACCGCGTTCGCGGCCGCCGGGGTCGAGCGGACCGTCGCGGTGGAGGTCGCCGACATCGGCACGGCGGCGGTCTGCATCCGCAAGGGGCTGGGGATCGGTTTTCTGAGTTGGTCCATCCTCGAGGGCATCGACAGCTCGGGTTTGGTGAGCGTCCGGATCACCGGGCACGACCTGCAGTGGCGGCTCTACGTCGCGACCTCGGCGAACCGGCAGGCCAGCGCGGCCACCCGGGCACTGCTGGCGCTGATAGAGGAGGTTGCCGGGGGCGCCCAGAATTCTTCGGCGACCCGGGAACAAGGCGGGACCGACCGCCGTTAGCATTATCGACAAGTTGAGCGAACCACACTCAATACTGGGTTGACAGCCCACCGCCCCAGGGGCAGGCTTGAGCGGGGTTCACTCAGCATAGTGGCACCAGACAAGCTCTACATATTCAGGAGGAATCACTATGGCTCGTGCGGTCGGTATCGACCTCGGGACCACCAACTCCGTCGTCGCAGTCCTCGAGGGCGGTGACCCGGTCGTCGTCGCCAACTCCGAGGGTTCGCGGACCACGCCGTCCATCGTCGCGTTCGCGCGCAACGGGGAGGTGCTCGTCGGCCAGCCCGCCAAGAACCAGGCGGTCACCAACGTCGACCGCACCATCCGTTCGGTCAAGCGGCACATGGGCACCGACTGGTCCATCGAGATCGACGACAAGAAGTACACCGCTCAGGAGATCAGCGCCCGCGTGCTGATGAAGCTGAAGCGCGACGCCGAGGCGTACCTGGGTGAGGACGTCACCGACGCGGTCGTCACCGTGCCGGCGTACTTCAACGACGCCCAGCGTCAGGCCACCAAGGAAGCCGGCCAGATCGCCGGCCTCAACGTCCTGCGGATCGTCAACGAGCCGACCGCGGCGGCGCTGGCCTACGGCCTGGACAAGGGCGAGAAGGAACAGACCATCCTGGTCTTCGACCTCGGTGGCGGTACGTTCGACGTCTCGCTGCTCGAGATCGGCGAGGGTGTGGTCGAGGTCCGCGCCACCAGTGGTGACAACCACCTCGGTGGGGACGACTGGGATGACCGCGTCGTCGAATGGCTGGTCGATAAGTTCAAGGGCACCAGCGGAATTGACCTGACCAAGGACAAGATGGCGATGCAGCGGCTGCGTGAGGCCGCCGAGAAGGCCAAGATCGAGCTCTCGAGTTCGCAGAGCACCTCGATCAACCTGCCCTACATCACCGTCGACGCGGACAAGAACCCGCTGTTCCTCGACGAGCAGCTGACCCGCGCCGAATTCCAGCGCATCACACAGGATCTGCTGGACCGCACCCGTAAGCCCTTCCAGTCCGTGATCAAGGACGCCGGCATCTCGGTGTCCGAGATCGACCACGTGGTCCTGGTGGGTGGTTCCACCCGGATGCCCGCGGTGACCGACCTGGTCAAGGAACTCACCGGTGGCAAGGAGCCCAACAAGGGCGTCAACCCCGATGAAGTTGTAGCGGTGGGAGCGGCTCTTCAGGCCGGGGTTTTGAAGGGTGAGGTGAAAGACGTTCTGCTGCTTGACGTTACGCCGCTGAGCCTGGGCATCGAGACCAAGGGCGGCGTGATGACCAAGCTCATCGAACGCAACACCACGATCCCCACCAAGCGGTCGGAGACCTTCACCACGGCCGACGACAACCAGCCGTCGGTGCAGATCCAGGTCTACCAGGGTGAGCGCGAAATCGCTTCGCACAACAAGCTGCTCGGCTCCTTCGAGCTGACCGGTATCCCGCCGGCTCCGCGCGGCGTCCCGCAGATCGAGGTCACCTTCGACATCGACGCCAACGGCATCGTGCACGTCACGGCCAAGGACAAGGGCACCGGCAAGGAGAACACGATCAAGATCCAGGAGGGCTCCGGCCTGTCCAAGGAGGAGATCGACCGGATGATCAAGGACGCCGAGGCGCACGCCGAGGAGGACCGTCAGCGTCGCGAAGAGGCCGACGTTCGCAACCAGGCCGAATCGCTGGTCTACCAGACGGAGAAGTTCGTCAAGGACCAGCGCGAGGCCGAGGGCGGCTCGAAGGTCCCTGAGGACACGCTGTCCAAGGTCGACGCCGCGATCGCCGAGGCCAAGACCGCCCTGGGCGGCACCGACATCGCCGCGATCAAGGCGGCGATGGAGAAACTGGGCCAGGAGTCACAGGCGCTCGGACAGGCGATCTACGAGGCCACGCAGGCCGCCGGCGAGCAGGCCGGTGGGGGCGCGGCGGGCGACGGGTCTGGCTCCGCTGACGACGTCGTGGACGCGGAGGTGGTCGACGATGACCGGGAGTCCAAGTGACGGAAAGCAATCCACACGAACAGGTGACGATCACCGACAAGCGGCGAATCGACCCTGAGACCGGTGAAGTGCGGCAGGCCCCTCCCGGCGACACGCCGGGAGGGGCGCCGGCCGGCGAACCGGCGCAGCAAGCCGATGGCAAAGTCGCCGAGCTCACCGCCGATCTGCAACGGGTGCAGGCCGACTTCGCCAACTACCGCAAGCGGGCGCTGCGCGATCAGCAGGCCGCGGCGGACCGGGCCAAGGCCGCCGTCGTCAACCAATTGCTGGGCGTGCTCGACGATCTCGACCGCGCCCGCAAGCACGGCGATCTGGAGTCCGGACCGCTGAAGTCGGTCGCCGACAAGCTGGAAAGCGCGCTGAACGGCCTTGGCCTGACGGCGTTCGGCGAGGAGGGCGAGGACTTCGACCCGGTGCTGCACGAAGCGGTGCAGCACGAGGGCGACGGGTCCCGGCCGGTGATCGGCACCGTCATGCGGCAGGGTTACAAGCTGGGTGATCAGGTGCTGCGTCACGCCCTGGTCGGTGTCGTCGACACGGTCGCCGACGAGGATGGAGCGGCTGCCGCACCCGAGTCCGCCGAAAGCGAACCGGCCGACACGGACGACAACGCCGACGCGTCCGGTGAATAAGGCAGACAATCAACACAACAGAAGAAAGGTGAGGGGGTGACGCGACATGGCCCAGCGTGAATGGGTCGAAAAGGACTTCTATAAGGAGCTGGGCGTCTCCTCTGACGCCAGCCCAGAAGAGATCAAACGCGCCTACCGCAAGTTGGCGCGCGATCTGCACCCGGACGCGAACCCCGACAACCCGGCCGCCGGTGAACGCTTCAAAGCGGTCTCCGAGGCGCACAACGTCTTGTCGGATCCGGCCAAGCGCAAGGAATACGACGAAACCCGAAGGCTGTTCGCCGGCGGTGGATTCGGCGGGCGCCGGTTCGACAGCGGCGGGTTCGGGGGCTTCAACGTCGGTGGTGATGGCGCCGAGTTCAACCTCAACGATTTGTTCGACGCGGCCGGCCGAAGCGGCGGCACCAACATCGGTGACCTGTTCGGCGGGCTGTTCGGGCGCGGTTCGGGTGCCCGGCCCAGCCGGCCCCGCCGCGGTAACGACCTCGAGACCGAAACCCAGCTGGATTTCGTCGAGGCCGCCAAGGGCGTGGCGATGCCGCTGCGGCTGACCAGCCCGGCGCCGTGCACCAACTGCCATGGCAGTGGCGCGCGGCCGGGCACCAGCCCGAAAGTGTGTCCCACCTGCAACGGTTCCGGCGTGATCAACCGCAACCAGGGCGCGTTCGGATTCTCCGAGCCCTGCACCGATTGCCGGGGCAGCGGCTCGATCATCGAGCACCCCTGCGACGAGTGCAAGGGCACCGGCGTCACCACCCGGACCCGCACCATCAACGTGCGGATCCCGCCGGGCGTCGAGGACGGACAGCGCATCCGGCTGCCCGGCCAGGGTGAGGCGGGGTTGCGCGGTGCGCCCTCGGGTGACCTGTACGTGACGGTGCATGTGCGCCCGGACAAGGTGTTCGGCCGCGACGGCGACGACCTGACGGTGACGGTGCCGGTCAGTTTCACCGAGTTGGCTTTGGGCTCAACCATTTCGGTGCCCACCCTGGACGGCAAGGTCGGTGTCCGGGTGCCCAAGGGCACCGCCGACGGCCGCATCCTGCGGGTGCGCGGGCGTGGCGTTCCCAAGCGCAGCGGCGGCAACGGCGACTTGCTGGTGACCGTAAAGGTCGCCGTTCCACCGAATTTGGAGGGGGCCGCCCAGGAGGCGCTGGAGGCGTACGCCGCCGCCGAGCGCGCCAGCGGCTTCGACCCCCGGGCCGGATGGGCAGGCAATCGCTGATGGCCAAGGGCTCGAGCAATTCACGAAAAGAGGACGCCCGGACCTTCATGATCTCGGTGGCCGCCGAGCTGGCCGGCATGCACGCCCAAACGCTGCGCACCTACGACCGCCTCGGGCTGGTCAGCCCGCGCCGGACTTCCGGTGGGGGACGGCGGTATTCGGAGCACGACGTTGACCTGCTGCGCGAGGTGCAGCGCCTGTCGCAGGACGAGGGCGTCAACCTCGCCGGCATCAAGCGGATCATCGAGCTGACCAATCAGGTCGAGGCGCTGCAGGCCCGGGTCAAGGAGTTGACCGAGGAGCTTTCGCAGGTCCGCGCCAGCCAGCGCCGCGACGTGGCGGTGGTGCCCAAAAGCACCGCGCTGGTGGTGTGGCAGCCGCGCCGGGGACGCTGACTTTCGGTCGGTTTCCCTTGCGCCCCAAGGGGTCTGTCTCCGACACGCATACGACCTTCGCAAAAGCGCTAGCACATCTGCTAGCGCTTTTTGCAATCACCTGATGACCACCAGACAGCGGCAGTGACCCGAGTGGTCACGGTGAGCCCACCCGGATCGAAAATTGCGTGACGGCCCGCTCGCCCGGTAGCGCGCAGCGGTAGCCGCCCCGGCGCAGCGCGTCGGTCGGTGCGGTCATCGGCTCGAAGCACACGATCGTCTTCGTGGGGTCGTCGGGCGTCGGCGCGAAAATCTGCGCCGCCGGATAACCCTGCTCGTAATGCACCTCGATGCGCCGACCGCCGCCGGACACCGCGAACACCGCGCCGTCGGCCACCCCGTCGTAGGCGTCGTCGAACGTGTTGTCGCCCAATGCCTCTCGCCGGGCCGGCTGGGGCTCGGAAGCGCCGGTGGGCAGCCCGATGTCGTCGAGGCCCAAATGCCGCAACGGCGGTGTCTCGATGACCCAGTCGGCCCGCGGGGCGTCGGGCAGTTGCAGGTAGGGATGAAACCCGAAGCACAGCGGCACGGCCCGATCCCCGGTCGCGTCCACCGTGGTCCGAACCGTCAGCGTCCGGTCGCCCAGCCGCACCGCGACCGTCAGCACATGCGGATACGGGAAGCTGGCCAGCAATCGGGGATCGGCACCGAAATCCAGTTCGGCGATCAGCTCGCTGGCGGTCTCGGCCGTCACCCGCCAACCGGGGTAGGCGGCCAGGACGCCGTGGATGGGTAGCCCGTTGGGATCGGCGCGCACACCGTTTTCTCCCGGCGTCAAGGTCACGGTGACGTCCTGGGCGGTATAGGTGTTCTCGCCCAACCGATTTGCCCACGGGTACAGGATGGGGATCCCCATCGTCTTGCCATCGGAGACGTAGGCGTCCAGGCCGCGGCGCTGGCCCAGCAGCTCCGCACCGGCGTCGCGCAGCGACGTGCCGATCATCCCCGCCTCGGGAACGAACTGAGCGACCAGCGGCGACGACGGATCGCGCAGAGTGACGACGTGCATGGCTACCTCCATAGCGGGTCATGCTGAATGCGTTCGGGCGGAGCGCCTTTGGCGATCAGGGCATCCTTGGTGGCGCTGACCATCGCCGGCCCCCCGCAGACCAGGATCTGCCGGTCACCCCAGCCGCCGTACTTGGTCACCACGTCGGGCAGCCGCCCGATCTGATGCACGTGCAGGCCGCGCGGCGGCGTGACGTCGGGATAGTCCGCGGCCCAGGACGGGTCGCTGTTGTATTCCGAGACGGGCGAGACCGACAGCCACGGATTGTGCGAGGCGACCTGCCACAGGGTCGGCAGATCGTAGAGTTCGCAACGGTATCGGGCGCCGAAGAACAGATGGATGCGCGGGTTCACCGCGAACCGGGACAGGTCCATGATCAGCGCCCGCAGCGGCGCCAGGCCCGTGCTGCCGGCGACCATCAGCACGTCGCCGCCCTCGCGGTCGACCCGCAGGCCGCCGTGCGGGCTGGACAGCCGCCACCGGTCGCCGATGCGGGTTTCGCCGACGATCGCGGTGCTGACCAGGCCGCCGGGAACCAGGCGGACGTGGAACTCGATGCCGCCGCCCGGGTCGGCCGGAATGGCGGGACTCAAATACCGCCAGCGGTGCGGGCACTGCGGCACGTGGACGTCGACGTACTGGCCGGGGTGGTAGTGCATCGGCTGGTCGAGTTGCAGCCGCACGACCGCGAGATCGCGCGACACCCGCATGTGTTCGATGACGGTGCCGTCCCACCAGGCGGGGCCCTCCTCGGCGTCCGCGGCGCCGCTCATCACCCCGGTGATCAGGTTCAGCGACTGCCGGGCCGCCGCCTCCACGGCGTCGGTCCACGCCGCGCCGACGTGCGCGCGCAGCGTCGAGAGCAGCGCGCGCCGCAGGGTTTCGTAATGGGCCGGCAGCACACCGTATTTGCGATGGTCGCGGCCGAGCTGGGCCAGAAAAGCCACCGGCTCCTGCGCGCGCCGGGCGACCAGCTCGCCGAGCACCCAGTGCAGCGCGTGCCCGAAAGCGAGCCGCTGGGCGGCCATTTCGGGCGGGAACAGATCGCGCACCGAGCCGTCGAGGGCGAACCACTGGGTGTAGAAGCGATGGACGAGCGCGGAGTCACCGGCCGTGTCCGCGGGCGCGAAGGCGTCACGCAGCACCCGCAGCGCTTCGGCGTCCTCCAGGCTCACGGGCCCCGATTGTAGGCTCGGCCGCCGCCGGGTCAGCCCTGTCGGACGACGTTGGCCGCCCCGACGTTGGCGATCTTGGGTGAACCCCAGTGGTAGAGAACGACGTTGTCGTTCCCCGACGCGCTGACCGCGTCGGTGCTGTCGACCGCGACGTGGTTGCCGCTGCCGGAGACGCTGACGCTGGTGCAGTGCCCGGTGAGGGTGACGGTGTTCTGCTGCCCGCTCACCGACAGGTAACCGGCGTGGCACGGCAGCGTCTTCGTCATGCCCGTCCCGCTGACCTGCAGCGTCCCGGCCTGCGGGACCGCCGACGGGCTACCGCCGCTGAGATCGGTGTGAAACCCGACCGCCAGCAGGCCGGCGAACGCCAGGGCGGCGGCCACGGCGGCCAGCCACACGCCGGCGCTCCGGCGCGGCCGTGTCTCCGGGTCGGCGTCGGCCTGGTCGGGGGGTTGCATCGTCTGCGTCATCGCTACGGGGGTACCCCCTACGCCGCAGTGCTCAAAACTCGTTAGACTTGAGCGGAACAGACTCAACCTTGACGGCGTTGAACAAGCCGAGAAGCATTTTCCCTACCGACGAACGGAGGTGTCGTGGACTCTTTCAACCCGACAACCAAGACCCAAGCGGCACTGACTTCGGCACTCCAGGCCGCCTCGGCGGCGGGTAACCCGGAGATCCGGCCCGCCCATCTGCTGATGGCGCTGTTGACGCAGGCCGACGGCATCGCCGGTCCGCTGCTGGAGGCTGTCGGCGTCGAGCCCGCCACCATCCGCACCGAGGCCCAGCGCCTGCTGGACCGGCTGCCCCAGGCCAGCGGGGCCAACTCGCAGCCGCAGTTGTCCCGTGAATCGCTGGCCGCGGTCACCACCGCCCAGCAGCTCGCGACCGAGATGGACGACGAATACGTGTCCACCGAGCACCTGCTGGTGGGCCTGGCCACCGGGGATTCCGACGTCGCCAAGCTGCTGACCGGACACGGCGCCTCGCCGCAGGCCCTGCGCGAGGGCTTCGTCAAGGTGCGCGGCAGCGCCCGGGTCACCAGCCCGGAGCCCGAGGCGACCTACCAGGCGCTGGAGAAGTACTCCACCGACCTGACGGCCCGCGCCCGCGACGGCAAACTCGACCCGGTTATCGGGCGGGACAACGAGATTCGCCGCGTCGTGCAGGTGCTGAGTCGGCGCACCAAGAACAACCCGGTGCTGATCGGCGAGCCCGGCGTCGGCAAGACCGCGATCGTGGAGGGCCTGGCCCAGCGCATCGTCGCCGGCGACGTGCCCGAGAGCCTGCGCGACAAGACCGTCATCAGCCTGGACCTGGGCTCGATGGTGGCCGGCGCGAAGTACCGCGGCGAGTTCGAGGAACGGCTCAAGGCCGTCCTCGACGACATCAAGAACTCCGCCGGGCAGATCATCACCTTCATCGACGAGCTGCACACCATCGTCGGCGCCGGCGCGACCGGCGAGGGCGCGATGGACGCCGGCAACATGATCAAGCCGATGCTGGCCCGCGGCGAGCTGCGGCTGGTCGGCGCCACCACGCTCGACGAGTACCGCAAGTACATCGAGAAGGACGCCGCGCTGGAGCGCCGCTTCCAGCAGGTGCTGGTCGGCGAGCCCTCGGTGGAGGACACCGTCGGCATCCTGCGCGGGCTGAAGGACCGCTACGAGGTGCACCACGGCGTGCGCATCACCGACTCGGCGCTGGTCGCCGCGGCGACGCTGTCCGACCGCTACATCACCGCGCGGTTCCTGCCGGACAAGGCCATCGACCTGGTCGACGAGGCCGCCAGCCGGCTGAAGATGGAGATCGACTCCCGGCCCGTCGAGATCGACGAGGTCGAGCGCTTGGTGCGCCGCCTCGAGATCGAGGAGATGGCGCTGGCCAAGGAGGAGGACGAGGCGTCCAAGGAGCGGCTGGAGAAGCTGCGCTCCGAGCTGGCCGACCAGAAGGAGAAGCTGTCCGAGCTCACCACCCGCTGGCAGAACGAGAAGAACGCCATCGACGTCGTCCGCGAGCTCAAGGAGCAGTTGGAGGCGTTGCGCGGGGAGTCCGAGCGCGCCGAGCGCGACGGCGACCTGGCCAAGGCCGCCGAGCTGCGCTACGGCCGCATCCCCGAGGTCGAGAAGAAGCTCGACGCGGCGCTGCCCCAGGCCGAGGCGCGGGAGAACGTCATGCTCAAGGAGGAGGTTGGGCCCGACGACATCGCCGAGGTGGTGTCGGCGTGGACCGGCATCCCCGCCGGCCGGATGCTCGAGGGCGAGACCGCCAAGCTGCTGCGCATGGAAGAGGAGCTGGGCAAGCGCGTCATCGGGCAGAAGAGGGCCGTGACGGCCGTCTCCGATGCCGTACGGCGTTCCCGGGCCGGCGTCGCCGACCCCAACCGGCCCACCGGCTCGTTCATGTTCCTCGGGCCGACCGGTGTCGGTAAGACCGAGCTGGCCAAGGCGCTGGCGGAGTTCCTGTTCGACGACGAACGCGCCATGGTGCGCATCGACATGAGCGAGTACGGCGAGAAGCATTCCGTCGCGCGGCTGGTCGGCGCCCCGCCGGGATACATCGGCTACGACCAGGGCGGTCAGCTGACCGAGGCGGTGCGGCGGCGTCCCTACACGGTGATCCTGTTCGACGAGATCGAAAAGGCCCACCCGGACGTGTTCGACGTGCTGCTGCAGGTGCTCGACGAGGGCCGGCTGACCGACGGGCAGGGCCGCACCGTCGACTTCCGCAACACCATCCTGATCCTGACGTCCAACCTGGGATCGGGTGGCAGCGAGGAGCAGGTGATGGCCGCGGTGCGCTCGGCGTTCAAGCCGGAGTTCATCAACCGGCTCGACGACGTCATCATCTTCGATGGCCTCGAGCCCGGCGAGCTGGTGTCGATCGTCGACATCCAGCTAGCCCAGCTGCAGAAGCGGCTGGCGCAGCGTCGCCTCACGCTCGAGGTGTCGCTGCCGGCCAAGCAGTGGCTGGCCCATCGCGGATTCGACCCGGTCTACGGCGCGCGGCCGTTGCGCCGGCTGGTGCAGCAGGCCATCGGTGACCAGCTGGCCAAGATGTTGCTGGCCGGCGACGTGCACGACGGCGACACCGTTCCGGTGAACGTCAGCCCCGACGGTGACTCGCTGATTCTGGGCTAAGCGCGCAGAGGCGTCGACTTGTTGCGGGTATTTCGCACCAACCGCCGCAACAAGTCGACGTTCGGCGCTTATGCGCCCGGGCGGGCGCAGCTGTGATTGGGTTGTGACCTGGTCGCCTTCTGTGTTCCGGGCCAATAGCAGATACCCTGTTTTGGATGGTCCCCCTCTGGTTCACGCTCTCCGCGCTGTGCTTTGTCGGTGCGGGGGTGTTGCTGTACGTCGACATCGATCGGCGGCGCGGGCGCAGCAGGCGCCGCAAGTCGTGGGCGCGATCGCACGGATTCGACTACGAGCCTGAATCGACCGACATCCTCAAGCGCTGGAAGCGCGGCGTGATGTCGACGGTGGGCGACGTCGCCGCCCAGAACGTGGTGCTGGGCCAGATTCGCGGTGAGGCCGTCTACATCTTCGACCTCGAAGAGGTCGCCACCGTCATCGCGCTGCACCGCAAGGTGGGCACCAACGTGGTGGTGGACCTGCGCCTCAAGGGGCTCAAAGAGCCACGGGAGAGCGACATTTGGCTGTTGGGAGCGATCGGGCCGCGGATGGTGTACTCCACCAACCTCGACGCCGCCCGCCGGGCCTGCGACCGCCGGATGGTCACCTTCGCGCACACCGCACCGGACAGCGCCGAGATCATGTGGAACGAGCAGAACTGGACGCTGGTGGCCTTGCCAATCACCAGCACGCGCACCGAGTGGGACGAGGGCCTGCGCACCGTGCGCCAGTTCAACGACCTGTTGCGGGTACTGCCGCCGCTGCCGGAGGAGGCCCCGCAGGAGGCCGGGCCGCCGTCCGGACTGCGCAACGCCTCACCCAGCCGGCCGCTGGCGCCCGCGGGCCGCGCGGAGCTGCCGCCCCGGCGCGCGCAGCAGGACGTGGCGGGGCTGCTCGGCCCCGACTCGCCGTCGGGTCGCCGCGCCGCCGAGCCGCTGCGCCGCGACCAGCCCCAGCCCGCCGACGGGCGTTCGGAGACCATCCGCCGCCCACCGCCCGGGCGCAACGGCCAGCAGGCCAGCAACTATCAGCGCTGACGGCGCGCCCCGGGTGGCCGCAAGGCCGGTGCTGCCGACGTCATTAGGATGTCGCTCATGCCTCGCCCCGTCGCCCTGATCACCGGGCCTACGTCCGGAATCGGCGCCGGGTTCGCGCGACGCTATGCCAGCGACGGCTACGACCTGGTCCTGGTCGCCCGCGATGTCGACCGCCTGACCGGACTGTCCGAGGAACTGCAGCAACACTCCGGTTCCGTCGAGATTCTGCCCGCCGACCTGGCCGATACGGCCGCCCGTCAGCGCGTCTGTGACCGGCTCGCGGCCGGGGGAGTGCGCGTCCTGGTCAACAATGCCGGCTTCGGCACCTCCGGCGACTTCTGGTCCGCCGACCCCGCGCTGCTGCAGTCCCAGCTCGACGTCAACGTCACCGCGGTCATGCACCTGACCCGCGCCGCGCTGCCCGCCATGCTGGCGGCCGGCGCGGGCACCGTCGTCAACATCGCCAGCATCGCCGGGCTGGTGCCCGGGCGCGGGTCGACGTATTCGGCGTCCAAGGCGTGGGTGATCTCGTTCAGCGAGGGCCTGTCGGTGGGCCTGCAGGGCACCGGGGTGTCCGTGCACGCCGTGTGCCCGGGCTACGTGCACACCGAATTTCACGACCGCGCCGGGATCGACATGGCCAAGTCGCCGTCGTTCATGTGGCTCGAGGTCGACGATGTGGTCAGCCAGAGCCTGGCCGATATCGCCCGCGGCAAGGTGATCAGCATTCCGGGCCTGCAGTACAAGGCGATCATCGCCGCCGAGCGCCTGCTGCCGCGGACCCTGATGCGGGCCGTCACCAAACGAATCGGGAGTGGCCGTGGCCGGACCTGACCTCGAAGAGCTGGCGGAGCTGGTGCGGCGCCTGTCGGTGGTGCACGGGCGGGTCACGCTGTCCTCCGGCACGGAGGCCGACTACTACGTCGACCTGCGCCGGGCCACCCTGCACCACCGCGCCTCGGCATTGATCGGCACGCTGATGCGCGACCTGACCAGCGACTGGGACTACGCCGTCGTCGGCGGCCTGACGCTGGGCGCCGACCCGGTGGCCACCGCCGTCATGCACGCGCCGGGCCGGCCGATCGACGCCTTCGTGGTGCGCAAGTCCGCGAAAACCCATGGGCTGCAACGCCTTATCGAAGGCTCCGAGGTCTCCGGCAAGCGGGTGCTGGTCGTCGAGGACACCAGCACCACCGGCAACTCGGCGCTGACCGCGGTGCGCGCCGTGCAGGAGGCGGGTGGCGACGTGGTGGGGGTGGCCACGGTGGTGGACCGCGCCACCGGCGCCGCCGAGGCCATCGAGGCCGAGGGGCTGCCCTATCGAAGCGTGCTCGGGCTCGCCGACCTGGGGCTGAGCTAGTTGCCGGCTGATCTTTGTAGCCCGAGCCGCTGAATCATGCGTAGCGCCCTCGCGATGCTCGCGTGCGTGGTGGCCTGCCTGGCCGGCTGCTCGTCGTCCAGCCAGCCGGTGCGTCCCTACGGCGCCCAGGGCGCGCGGCTCGGTGAATCGCTGGCGCTGCTGGGCTGGAACATGTCGGTGTCGAATCTGCGCTGGGACGGCGACTACGTGCTGGTCGACGTCGACGCCAGCCCGGCCTCGGCCAAGGACCCGCACGCCAAAGCCGAGGACATCCGCTTCGGGCTCTACGGCGCGCTGGCCCACCCCCTCGAGACCGCGGGCCTGGGCAGCTGTGACAAATCCTTCCAAGCGAAGACCACCAACGTGCGCGACGTCCCCGCGCCGCTCTCGGCGTCCCGCGACCGGCTTACCGGCACGGTTTGCCTTGGGCCGCTGAAGGATCGAAGCCAGGTGCGCGGCGTCTACGGCTACTCGCCGCGCGACCGGATCCCGGACACCTCGTCGGCCTACCCGGTCGCCTTCCCGGTGGGGCTGCTGCCCACCAACCCCAACGACAGCGGCGGACTCGCGGTCAAGACCGCCAGCCTGTCGGCGTGGCGCGCCGACGGCAAGCCGGTGACCAAGATGCAGCTGGGTGATCCGGGAGCGTTCACCGGCAACGGCTACATGCTGTTGGGGTTGGAGGCCACCGCCGTCGCGGCCCGCTACCGCGACGAGTCCGTCAAGCGCGGCGGGCCGATGATGCTGCTGGCCTCGCCGACCCTGCCCGCCCCGGGACTGAACCCGGCCTGCTCGACCTACGGGTCGTCGGTGCTGATCCTGCCCGACGCGTCGTTGGATGCGGTGCACGTCAACGCGTCACTGTGCACCGAGGGCGAGATCAACGACGCGCTGCTGTACGCGACGCTGGCCATCGACGGCACGCACGCCGGGGTGTGGACGCAGCGATGAGCGGACCTGGGCCCACCGAATGGTCCGCGACCCCGCCCGCCGGCGTCGGCCCGTGGCGGGGCGAGCTCCCCGAAGACCCGCGCTATGACCCAATACTGTTGCGCGAGGGCGACACTCGCAACGTCGTCGACGCCTACCGGTACTGGACGCGCGAGGCAATCATCGCCGACATCGACCGGCGCCGGCATCCCCTGCACGTCGCGATCGAGAACTTCGGCCACGACGCCAATATCGGTTCGGTGGTGCGCACCGCCAACGCCTTCGCGGTGCACACCGTGCACATCGTGGGGCGGCGGCGATGGAATCGCCGGGGCGCCATGGTCACCGATCGCTATCAGCGGTTGTGCCATCACGACAGCACCGCCGAGCTGCTCGCCTTCGCGGCCGACGCCGGCCTGACGGTGGTGGCCGTCGACAACGTGCCGGGCGCCGCGCGCCTGGAGGAGGCCACGTTGCCACGCGAGTGCCTGCTGGTGTTCGGTCAGGAGGGCCCCGGCATCACCGATGACACCCGCACGGGCGCAACGCTGACGGTGTCGATCGCGCAGTTCGGCTCCACGCGCAGCATCAACGCCGGCGTCGCCGCCGGCATCGCCATGCACGCCTGGGTCAAGCAGCACGCCGATCTGTCCCAGGCCTGGTAGCCCGACGCCGTACGCGCACAGTCAACCGGGTGCGGCAGGATCGACAGGTATGGATCAGCTCTGGGTCAACCGCGCGGCCAGCAGCGAAGCCGCTGTCACGCAACGACACCTGAAACGCCTCTGGGGACTTCCCGCGACGCAGCTGGGGGTGGTCGCCTGGCCGGCGACGCGGCGCGACCGCTGGTTCGGCACCTGGCACTACTGGTGGCAGGCGCATCTGCTCGATTGCCTGGTCGACGCCCAGCAGCGGGATCCGCAGCCGCACCGCCACACCGAGATCAACCGGCAGGTCCGCTCGCACCGGCTGCGCAACAACTTCTCCTGGGTCAACAGCTACTACGACGACATGGCCTGGCTGGCGCTGGCGCTCGAACGCGCCGCCCGGATCGCCGGCGTGCAGCGCCGCCGCGCCCTGCCCAAGCTCGCCGCGCAGTTCGTCAAGGCCTGGGCGCCCGAGGACGGCGGCGGGATCCCCTGGCGCAAGTCCGACCAGTTCTTCAACGCCCCGGCCAACGGCCCGGCCGGGATTTTCCTCGCGCGTTACGGCGACCACCTGAAACGCGCTGAGCAGATGGGGAATTGGATCGACCAGACGTTGATCGACCCGGAGACCCACCTGGTGTTCGACGGCGTCAAGGACGGTTCGCTGGTGCGCGCTCAGTACACCTACTGCCAGGGCGTGGTGCTCGGGCTGGAGACCGAGCTGGCCGCCCGCACCGCGCTCGAGGTCAGGCAGCGTCACGCCGCCCGGGTGCACCGGCTGGTCGCGGCGGTGGACGAACACATGGCGCCGGCGGGCGTGCTGGCCGGGGCCGGCGGCGGGGACGGCGGTCTGTTCGCCGGGGTGACCGCCCGCTACCTGGCGCTGGTGGCCACCACGCTGCCGGGGGAGTCGGCCGACGACGCGCTGGCGCGCGACACCGCCCGGCGGATCGTGCTGGCCAGCGCGAAGGCGGCCTGGGACAACAGGCAGGCGGTGGACGGGCTGCCGGTGTTCGGCCCGTTCTGGGACCGCGACGCCCAGCTGCCCACGGCGGGCGGCAAAGAAGCGGAATTCGTCGAGGGCGCGGTGATGGCCTCCGAGGTCGCCGAGCGGGACCTGTCGGTGCAGCTGTCGGGGTGGATGCTCATGGAGGCCGCCTGTAACGTCTCCGCCGAGTCGAAGAACGGGAGCACCCTGTGAGCAATAAGGTTCACCACGACGCAGAGTCGGCTCTGCACGGCCTGCTGAAGGACGGCATCACCATCGCCGCTGGCGGATTCGGTCTGTGCGGCATTCCGGAGAAGCTGATCCAGGCCCTGGTCGACAGCGGCATCAAGGACCTCACCATCGTCGGAAACAACGCCGGCGTAGACGATTTCGGCATGGGACTGCTGCTCAAGGGACGCCAGGTGAAGAAGGTGATCGCGTCCTACGTCGGCGAGAACAAGGAATTCGAGCGCCAGGTGCTGGCCGGTGAGCTGGACCTGGTGCTGACGCCGCAGGGCACGCTGGCGGAGAAGTTGCGCGCCGGCGGCGCGGGCATCCCCGGCTTCTACACCCGCACCGCGTTCGGCACCAACCTCGCCGAGGGCAAGGACACCCGGGTCTTCGACGGCATCGAATACGTTCTGGAAGAAGGCATCCGGGCCGACGTCGCGATCGTCAAGGCGTGGAAGGGCGACACCGCCGGCAATCTCGTGTACCGCAAGACGGCGCGCAACTTCAACCCGATGATCGCCACCTGCGGCGCGGTCACCGTCGCCGAGGTCGAGGAGCTGGTCGAGGTCGGCGAGCTGGATCCCGACCTGATCCACACCCCCGGCATCTACGTCGACCGCATCATCGAGGGCACCGGCTACGAGAAGCGCATCGAGTTCCGCACCACCAGCGGCGGCGCCGCGCTGAAAAGCGACAGCCCCCTTCGCGAGCGAATGGCCCAGCGCGCCGCCCAGGAACTGCGCGACGGCTTCTACGTCAACCTGGGCATCGGCATCCCGACGTTGGTGGCCAACTTCATTCCCGACGGCATCAAGGTCACCCTGCAATCGGAGAATGGCCTGCTCGGCATCGGGGCCTACCCGAGCGAGGACGCCGTCGACCCCGATCTGATCAACGCGGGCAAGCAGACCATCACCAGCCTGCCCGGGTCGAGCTTCTTCTCGAGCGCCGATTCCTTCGCGATGATCCGCGGCGGCCACATCGACCTGTCCATCCTGGGCGCGCTCGAGGTCGCCGAAAACGGCGACCTGGCCAACTGGATGGTGCCCGGCAAGATGGTCAAAGGCCCAGGCGGCGCAATGGATTTGGTGTCGGGGGTCAAGCGCGTGATCGTGCTGATGGATCACACCGCCAAAGACGGCAGCCCGAAGATCCTCAGCCAGTGCACGCTGCCGCTCACCGGCAAGAACGTGGTCGACATGATCATCACCAACCTGTGCGTCTTCGACGTCGAACCGGGACAGGGGCTGGTGCTCACCGAATTGCAGCCCGGCGTCACGGTCGAGGACGTCCGCGCCAAGACGGGCTGCGACTTCAAAGTCGCGCTCTGATCCCGCGCCGGCGGTGGCCGGCTATTCGGCCGCCGGCAGCCGCTCGGGTTCGCGGTCCTCGGCGCTGTGCGCGTGGCGGCGTCCCCGATAGCTGCGCCAGGCGGCGACGAACGCCGGCATCAGCGAGACGAGCAGGATGGCCAGCAGGATCTTCTGCAGGTTGTGGTGCACGAACGGCACGTTGCCCAGAAAGTAGCCGGCCAGCGTCACGCCGCCGCCCCAGAGGATGCCGCCGACGATGTCGAAGCCCAAGAACACCGGGTAGCGCATGTACGACACCCCGGCGACCACCGGTGTGAACGTTCGGATGAACGGCGCGAACCGGGCCAGGATGATCGCCCAGGGGCCGTACTTCTCGAAGAACGCGTGCGACTCGGTCACATGGTGCTTCTTGAAGAACCGCGAGTCTTCCTTCTTGAACAGCGCCGGGCCGATGCGCCGGCCGATGAAATACCCGGTCTGGTCGCCCAGGATCGCCACGGTGGCGACGGCGGGGGCCAGCACCCAGATGCTGGCCGGCGGATTGGGGTGCGCGGCCAGCAGGCCGCCGGTGAACAGCAGCGACTCGCCCGGCAGCAGCGGAAACAGCAGCCCGGTCTCGATGAAGACGATGATCAGGATGCCGGGCAGCACCGCCGACCCGAAGACGCCGTTGGCGCCCAACCAGTACATGGGGTCGAAGATGTCGGGCAGGGCCGTCACGGCGGTGCTCATGATTCCTCAACATACCGGCGAAACGACCCCGGCCCGCACGGACCGGACCTTAAGGCCCGGACTAACCCGCGCCGCGCTTCGCCGGGTAGCTGTCGACCACGCATCCGTGGTTGGGTAGGACCAGCCGTCAGGAGGTGTCTGATGCCCATCGCCACGCCCGAGGTCTACGCCGAGATGCTGCGACGCGCCAAGAAGGATGCCTATGCCTTCCCGGCGATCAACTGCACGTCGTCGGAGACGGTGAACGCGGCCCTCAAAGGCTTCGCCGACGCCGGCAGCGACGGAATCATCCAATTCTCCACCGGCGGTGCGGAATTCGCCTCGGGGCTGGGTGTCAAGGACATGGTGGCCGGTGCGGTGGCGCTGGCCGAGTTCACCCGCTGCATCGCCGACAGATATCCGGTCAACGTTGCGCTGCACACCGACCATTGCCCCAAGGACAAGCTGGACACCTATGTCCGCCCGCTGCTGGCCATCTCGGCCGAACGGGTCGCGGCGGGCAAAGACCCGCTGTTCGGGTCACACATGTGGGACGGCTCGGCCGTGCCGATCGACGAGAACCTGGTGATTGCGCGCGACCTGCTCAAGGACGCGGCGGCCGCCAAGATCATCCTCGAGATCGAGATCGGCGTGGTGGGCGGCGAAGAGGACGGCGTCGCCAATGAGATCAACGACAAGCTCTACACCACCCCCGACGACTTCGAGAAGACCATCGACGCGCTGGGCCACGGCGAGCACGGCAAGTACCTGCTCGCCGCCACCTTCGGCAACGTCCACGGGGTCTACAAGCCCGGCAACGTCAAGCTGCGCCCCGACATCCTGGCGCAGGGCCAGAAGGTGGCCGCGGCCAGGCTGGGACTGCCCGCCGAGGCCAAGCCGTTCGACTTCGTCTTCCACGGCGGGTCCGGGTCGCTGACTTCGGAGATCGAGGAGGCGCTGCGCTACGGAGTGGTGAAGATGAACGTCGACACGGACACCCAGTACGCGTTCACCCGCCCGATCGCCGGTCACATGTTCGCCAACTATGACGGCGTGCTCAAGGTCGACGGCGAGGTCGGCGTCAAAAAGGTCTACGACCCCCGCAGCTACCTCAAGAAGGCGGAGGCGTCGATGTCCGAGCGGGTGGTGCAGGCCTGCACCGACCTGCATTGCGCCGGAAAGTCGGTGAGCGCCTAGCCGCTCCCCGGTTGCCCGGCTGGCCGGGCGCTCGGCACCGGTTGCCCGGCTGGCCGGGCGTTCGGCACGAGACGGCGGAAATGCCTAGCCGCTGGCGGACTGGCAGACCTTCCACTGGTCGTCGCGGTACTGCAGATCCAGGCTGCGAGTCGAGCGCAGCTGCGGGTCATAGGCCATGAACGTGGTGACGTTCGCCTCGGCGTGCTGGCCGTTGACCACCACCTGGTCGATGCTGGCGATCACCGGATACTGCTTGGCCGCCGACACCCGTCGGTATGTCTCGTCCCACGCGTGCTCGTCGTAGTCGGCGTAGCCGTCGCGGGTGGTGCCGCAGGTGATGGTGCGCAGCGTGGTCAGGTCACCGCGCTGGATTGCGACGTCGAAATTCTGGATGGTGTGACGAACCTGGTCTTCCTGCGAGACGCCGGCGTGCTTGCCGCGGGTCAGCAGCACCGTGCCCAGGATCGCGATCGCCGCCAGCGCCAGCACGATCACCACCAGCGCCAGTATCCAGCCCCAGTTGAACTGCCGCGAGGTGCGCAGCTTCCCCCCGAACCGCGGCGGAATCGATTGCGGGACAGCGGCTTTGGGCGGAGCGCCGAACTGCGTGGTGGCGTCTCCCGGCGGCGTCGCGAACACCTCGGTGGCGGGTTCGGCGGTGGTGTTGATGATCGCGGTCTCTTTGGCGTCGAAGCCGGGCGCGGTGAAGCGCCGTTCGCGCTGCGGCCCATCCGCGATTTCTTCGGGGCCGCTCTGCGGGTCGGGCCTGTTGATCACCACGGTCTCCGTCTCGGAGTCGGTGGGGACCATGGGGACGCTCTCGGTAGCGTCTTCTCCGGTGTCGAAGCCGGACTCGGCCCCCCATTCGTCGCTCGGTTCGGTGCGCGAATCGCGTGGGTCGAACCCGGGCCGTTTCGGCGCGCCGCCGCGGTCGGGTTCGGATGGGTTGGGCATGAGTACTACTGTCCTCCCGCTTCGTGGGGTAGTTGCAGAGCTTAGCGACCGAGTACCCGGCTCGCGGCGATGGCCGAGGTGCGTCACGCGGGCAAAACGAGCGAGCTGCAGAATAGAGCCATGACGCCGATGGGAGATCTTCTAGGGCCCGACCCGATCCTGCTGCCCGGAGATGCCGATGCCGAGGCGGAACTGCTCGCCGGTGAAAAGGCGGGCATCGTCGCCGCCGCGCATCCGACCGCGTCGGTGGCCTGGGCGGCACTGGCCGAGCAGGCGCTGGCCGACGACCAGGCCATCACCGCCTACGCCTACGCCCGCACCGGCTACCACCGCGGCCTGGACCAGCTGCGCAGGAACGGCTGGAAGGGCTTCGGCCCAGTGCCCTATTCGCACGAACCCAACCGCGGCTTCCTGCGGTGTGTGGCGGCCCTGGCGCGCGCCGCCGACACCATCGGCGAAACCGACGAATACTCGCGCTGCCTGGACCTGCTCGACGATTGCGACCCCGAGGCGCGCCCGGCGCTGGGGCTGTGACGCCTTAGAAGCTGTCCGAACAATCGCTGTCGTCGGGGCAGTCGATCTGCACGGTGGCGTGCTCGAGCCCGCGAGCCGACAGCACGGCGCGCGCGTCGTGCAGAACCCGGGCCGAGTCGCCGGCGCTGATCAGGTGTGCGGTGCACATGTCCTTGCCGGGGGAGAGCGTCCACACGTGCAGGTCGTGCACGTCGATCACGCCGTCGACGGCCTCGAGCGCGGCGCGCAGTTCCTCGACGTCGATGTGGGTAGGCGACGATTCGGAGAGGATCCGCAGCGCGTCGCGGGCCAGCGCGACGGCGCGGGGCAGCACCCACAGCGCGACCAGCACGGCCACCACCACGTCGGCGTAGGGCCAGTGCGTCGTCACCGTCACCACACCGGCGATCAGCACGCCCAGGCTGCCCACGGTGTCGGCGACCACCTCCATGTAGGCGCCCTTGACCGCCAGGCTGCCCGACGAGTGCGAACGCAACAGCAGCGCGACGACGAGATTGGCGGCCAGCCCCGCCAGCGCGACCACGATCATCGGCACGCCGGGCACGGTCGGAGCTTCGCTGAGCCGCCGGATGGCCTCGTAGAGGATGAACACCGCGACGCCGATCAGCAGCGCCGCGTTGGCGACGGCGGTGAACACCTCGGCGCGATGCCAGCCGTAGGTGCGGGCGGGTGACGAGCTGCCGCGGCGGGCCAGCGTGACCGCGGCCAGCCCCATGAACACCGCGACGACGTCGGTCAGCATGTGGCCGGCGTCGGCCAGCAGCGCGATCGAGTTGATCAGCAACGAGGTGGCCAGCTCCACCACGAAGAACGCCGCCAGGATCGCGGCGGCCGCGACCATGCGCGGGATCACCCGAGCGTCGTCCGTCTCGGCCGGGGTGTGGTTGTGGCCTGCGCCCATGGCGCGAAATATATGCGCAATAGCGCATATATGGCAAGGGTCAGAACCAGCGGCTCCAGAACCGGGTCAGCGCGTTGCCCCAGCCCACCAGCACGTCCGGCACACCGGACAGGTCGAACAGCGACAGCACCAGCCCGAAGAACCACTGGTTGAGCACGGGGGCCAGCAGCAGGAACAGCAAGATGACGAAGCCCCACTGCTTGGCCGGCGCCAGCGCCCGCTGGGTGTCGCGGCTCAGGTGCGGCTCCAGGGCGTCGTATCCGTCCAGGCCCGGGATGGGCAGCAGGTTGAGCAGCACGGCCGTGAGCTGAAGGAACGCGAGGAAGGCCACGCCGGACCACAGCACGACGTGCCTTGGGTCGAAGAACAACCGCGTCACCACCAGCAGCAGCACCGCGAGCGCGAGGTTGGCCGCCGGGCCGGCAAGGCTGACCAGGGTGCGCCGGGCCGGCGTCATGAACCAGGTCCGCACGTAGACCGCCGCGCCGGGCAGGCCGATTCCGCCCAGCAGGATGACGACCATGGGTAGCGCCAGCGACAACCCGGGATGGGCGTAGCGGCGCGGGTCCAGGGTCAGGTACCCGCGCACGGAGTCATCGTGATCGCCGAACCGCCAGGCGGTCAGCGCGTGCCCGAATTCGTGCAGGCACAGCGACACCAGCCAGCCGGCGATGACGAAGACGAAGACCCCGGCGTAGGCCAGCGGCCGCGCGCTGGCCCCGGCCGACCAGGCCAGCGCGCCGCCGCCGGCCGTCAGCCCGAGCAGGCCTAGAAAGATCGGGCTGGGCCGTACCGATTCGTGTTGGGAGGCAGGGAAGCTCACCGATCGAAACTAGCGGACCAGCAGCCAGCCTTCGATGTGGCGGTAGAACGCCGATCGCCGCGCGGTGCGGGGCGCGAAGACACCGTCGCGCAGCACGGCGACGCCCGTGCTGCCCAGTTGGGCCGCGCGGCCGGTGACCCAGTGGCGCCACGGCCGGCCGACGATCGCCGCGCGCAGCCCCGGCATGGCCAGCGTCGGCTCGATCCACACCCCGGCGACGTCCCCGTCGAACAGCGTGGTGTCGTCGACCACCGCCTCGCCATGGATGGACCGTGCGTCATCCGGCGGCACCCAGCCGGCCCGCCCGACGATCACCGACCCGGTCTCGTCGCGGATCAGCGGCACCCGCCGCGGCGCACCACGCCCGGCGCGGCGCGCCGCCCGGCGCCCGGCCGGCAGGCGATAGATCCGGGTCGCGCGGGTGCGCCGGCACGGCACGTAGGCCACCTCGATGTCGAGGCGCTCGGCACGCAACAGTCGGGTCAGCACAGCGGCCAGCTCGGCGTCGCCGCCCAGCACGACCAGCCGCCGATACGGGCCGATGGCGGCGTCGACGTCGGTTTCGCCGGTGACCCGGTGGGTGTGCATGTCCCGCAGTGGTCGGTAGAGGGGCCGTCCGCCGAACACCAGGACCGCGGCGCCCCGATCTCCTTGCGTCACAGCCCATCCAATCACGCACTAGTCAATGTCATTGGCTCCCAACGTCTCTGGCCAGATGCGCACCGCGACGCCGGAAGTGCTCGTCATAACGACACAGTCACAACATGGTGTCGACTACGAAAGTTGTTGCAACGCTGCCGGTAAACAACCGGATACTTTACTCCTGCCACAGGGCCGACGTTGCGCGGAATCCCGCCACGAGTGGTTGAGGGAACGGAGAACTACCATTCGCCGATTTACCGTCGTCTTGTCAACCGCGCGAACCGCATTGGTCGCGTCGGGTGCCGGCCCCACCCGCCTCCGTTGCTGACGGGGCAGTTCCGCCGCGTCGGCGCCGTGTGGCTTTCAATCGTACTGCTGTGCAACGGATCTGCGAAGGCCTCGGCCGACGAATCGATCGTGATCGACCTGGTGCGGCATGGGCAGTCGACGGCCAATGCGGCGGCCCTGATCGACACCGCGCCGCCCGGAGCGTCGCTCACCGCGCTTGGTCAGCAGCAGGCTCAGACCGTCGCCGGCGTGCTCATGGCGAAGGGCCCGGTCGCCGCGATCTTCGCGTCGCAGTTGATCAGGACGCAGCAGACCGCGGCGCCGTTGGCTGCCGCGTTGGGGATGAATGTGCAGGCGTTGCCGGGGCTCAACGAGATCGACGCCGGCGCCTTCAACGGCCAGCCGCAGGTCAGCCTCGGCGGGTTGGCCTACCTGCTGGCACCGGTCGCGTGGATGCTCGGGCTGCGGATCGTGCCGATGTTCGCCCCCGGATCCACCGACGCCAACGGGTACGAGTTCCGCAGGCGTTTCAACGGCGCGCTGCAAACCGTGTACGGCAATGCCGCGACCAACGCGGGCGGCTTCAACGACGTGCTCCAGACGATGTATGCCAGTGCGGTCGCCAACCCGGTCCGCGCCGCGAACGGCAGTATCACCGAGGTGGCGTTCTCCAGCGAATTCGCCATCGGCGTCGGGACGATGATGACCGTCAGAAACCCCGATCCGTTGCTCCTGCTTTTCGATCCGCTGCCCAACACGGGCATCGTCGTGATCCAGGGCAGCCCCCGCGATGGCTGGACGCTGATCAGCTGGAACGGGAAACCGGTGCACCCGGGTTGGTCGGGCACTAAGAACGCTCGCGGCGCCAACGGCCTGTGCCTGATGTTGGACCCGTCGACCAGGACCGGCGTATGCGCGACCAAACCGCCCGCGACGGCAAGTGCGCCGGTCGCGACGTCTCCTGGCTTAAGCTGATTTGCCCGGCTCAGTCGGCCACCGGCGGCCCGCGCGGCCGCCAGGCTAGGGTGGGTCACCGGCTGGACCACAATACGCAGGCGAGATCAGGTGGGAGCGTGTCATGCCGGCAATCGTCCTCATCGGCGCCCAATGGGGCGACGAGGGCAAAGGGAAGGCCACCGATTTGCTCGGTGGGCGAGTGCAGTGGGTGGTGCGCTACCAGGGCGGCAACAACGCCGGACACACCGTCGTCTTGCCCACCGGCGAGAATTTCGCGCTGCACCTGATCCCGTCGGGGGTGCTCACCCCCGGCGTCACCAACGTCATCGGCAACGGGGTGGTGGTCGACCCCGGCGTCCTGCTGGACGAGCTCAAGGGCCTCGAGGACCGCGGCGTCGACACCTCCAAACTGCTCATCTCCGCCGACGCGCACCTGCTGTTGCCCTACCACGTGGCCATCGACAAGGTCACCGAGCGCTACATGGGCAACAAGAAGATCGGCACCACCGGCCGCGGCATCGGGCCCTGCTACCAGGACAAGATCGCCCGCATCGGCATCCGGGTCGCCGACGTGCTCGACCGGGAGGTGCTGACGCACAAGGTCGAAGCCGCGCTGGAGCTGAAAAACCAGATCCTGGTCAAGATCTATAACCGCAAGGCGCTCGACCCGCACCAGGTGGTCGAAGCCCTGCTGGAGCAGGCCGAGGGTTTCCGGCACCGCATCGCCGACACCCGGCTGCTGCTCAACACCGCGCTGGAGGCCGGCGAAGCGGTCCTGCTGGAAGGCTCGCAGGGCACCCTGCTCGACGTCGACCACGGCACCTATCCCTATGTGACGTCGTCGAATCCGACGGCCGGCGGCGCCGCCGTGGGGTCGGGCATCGGGCCCACCCGGATCACCGCCGTGCTGGGGATCCTCAAGGCCTACACCACCCGGGTGGGTTCGGGCCCGTTCCCCACCGAGCTGTTCGACGAGTACGGCGAGTACCTGTCGAAGACGGGCGGTGAATTCGGCGTCACCACCGGACGGCGCCGGCGCTGCGGCTGGTTCGACGCCGTCATCGCCCGCTACGCCACCCGGGTCAACGGCATCACCGACTTCTTTCTGACCAAGCTCGACGTGCTGTCCAGCCTGGAGACGGTTCCAGTGTGTGTGGGCTACCGGATCGACGGGGCACGCATCCACGAGATGCCGATGACGCAAAGCGATTTGGCGCGCGCCGAGCCCATTTACGAGGAGCTGCCCGGTTGGTGGGAGGACATCTCGCACGCCAGGGAATTCGACGATCTGCCTGCCAAGGCGCGCGACTACGTACTGCGACTGGAAGAGCTTGCCGGAGCGCACATTTCGTGCATCGGCGTGGGCCCCGGGCGCGAACAGACCATCGTGCGCCGCGACGTGCTGGCAGCCCGCCCGTGACGGATGCGGCCCAGGATCCCAAAGACCTCGACCCCGAATACGAACACCACGGCGGCTTCCCGGAATACGGGGTGGCCAGCCCGGGCCCGGGCTTCGGGCGGTTCGTGGCGGCCATGCGGCGCTTGCAGGACCTCGCGGTGTCGGCCGACCCCGACGACGACGTGTGGGACGACGCGGCCGACCGTGTCACGGCGCTGACCGAGCTGCTCGGTCCTTTCCAGGCCGCCGTGGAGGGACAGGCGCCCGCCGGGCGCACCCCCGACCTGCCCGGCATGGGCAGCCTGTTGTTGCCGCCGTGGACGCTGACGCGCTACGAGCCCGACGGCTGCGAGATGCAGGGCCGCTTCACCCGGTTTCACGTCGGTGGCAACTACGCGGTGCACGGCGGCGTGCTGCCGCTGCTGTTTGACCACATGTTCGGGATGGTCTCGCACGCCTCGAACCGCCCGATCAGCCGCACGGCGTTCCTGCATGTGGACTACCGCAAGATCACCCCGATCGATGTGCCGCTGGTGGTCCGCGGACGGGTCACCGGCACCGAGGGGCGCAAGGCGTTCGTGTCGGCGGAATTGGTCGACACCGACGGCGCGCTGCTGGCCGAGGCCAACGGCCTGATGGTGCAGTTACTCCCAGGCCAGCCCTAGGCTAGGTGGCCCGCTTCCTCAGCACCCCGCTACGCGGGCCGCATCGTCAGCGGGCGGCTCGACCGGCGCACCACAGGAACCGACCTATCCTTGAGCCGTGACTGACGGCCTGACCGACGGACGGGACGACGAGACGACGGCGCTCGTGGTGCCCCAGCAAGCGCCGGCGCGCGCCGAAGCCCCGCCCGCGGCGCCCGCCGACGGCAGGCCCACGGTGGTGCTGCTGGGTGCCGGCGAGATCGGCCGGGAGCTGGCGATCGACCTGGGGCGCCTCGGGGCGCGGGTGATCGCCGTCGACGCGCGCCCGCACGCGCCCGCCCACGGCGTGGCCGATCAGGCGCTGGTGCTGCCGCTCAGCGACGCCGCCGAGCTGTCCGCGGCGCTGCAACGGCTGCAACCCGACTTCGTGGTGACCGCGACCGACACCGTCGCCGCCGAGGCCCTCGACCGGATCGCCACCGGATCCGGTGCCGAGCACCCCGTGCTGGTGCCCAGCGCTCGCGCCGTGCGCCTGAGCGCGGACCGCGAGGGCCTGCGCCGGTTGGCCGCCGACGAGCTGGGGCTGCCCACCGCGCCGTTCTGGTTCGTCGGGTCGTTGGGCGAACTCGAGGCGGTGGGCGCGCACGCGGGATATCCGCTGTTGGTCAAGCCGGTGGCCGGGCCCAGCGGGTCGGGCCAGTCGGTGGCGGCGCGCCGCGAGGACCTCGGCCCCGCCTGGCAGCGGGCGGTGGGCGGTCATGCGGGCCCCGGCCAGCCCCGGGTGCTGGCCGAAACCGTGGTCGAAGTGGAGTTCTACGTGACGCTGCTGGCGGTGCGCAGCGAAGGCCCGGCGGGCCCGTCGATCGAATTCTGTTCGCCCATCGGTCATCGCGGCTCCGGCGGGCAGGTGCTGGAATCCTGGCAGCCGCAGAAGTTGAGCGCTGCGGCGACCGACGCCGCGAGGTCGATCGCCGCGCGGATCGTCAAGGCGCTGGGCGGCCGCGGCGTCTTCGCGGTCGAACTGATGATCAATGGCGACGAGGTGTACTTCGTCGACGTCACCGCATACCCGACCGACAGCGCCTGGGTGACGCTGCGCAGCCAGCGCCTGTCCGCGTTCGAACTGCAGGCCCGCACGGTCTTGGGCCTGCCGGTGGACACCATGATGGTGTCGCCGGCCGCCACCCGCGCGATCGAGCCGGCCGACTCCCATGACCCCGCCGCGCTGAGCGGCGCGCTGAGCGTGCCCGAAAGCGACCTGCGTGTCCTCGGACGCGGTTACCGGGCCCTGGCCACCGCGCCCGAGGTGACGGCCGCGCGGGAGCGCGCCGGCCAGGTCGCCGGCCGGCTGGCCGCGCCGCAGTCACCCGCCTGAGCGGGCCGGTACTTCGCGCGAATCCACCGCCGCCAAGCGGGTACCGCTTAGGCCTCGATACCATCTCAGGTCAGGTAATCGCTGTGGGTCCGGGGGAATCCGGCCGGGGCTTGAGCGCCCGGGCGCGGATAGTGTGGCTGACAACGCGTACGAAGAACGAGGGATACGAGCATGAGCACAGAGCGCGCACACTCCTACGCGGGCGACATCACGCCGCTGGAGGCATGGAAGCTGCTCAGCGACAACCCCAACGCCGTGCTGGTCGACGTGCGCACCGACGCCGAATGGCGATTCGTCGGTGTGCCCGATCTGTCCAGCCTCGGCCGCGAGGTGTTGTTCCTGGAGTGGAATTCGTCCGACGGACGGCGCAACGAGAATTTCGCCGAGCAACTGCGCGAGCAGGTTGCGTCGGCGCAGGCCGACGCGGAGCGCCCGGTGCTGTTCCTGTGTCGCTCGGGAAACCGCTCCATCGGCGCCGCCGAGGTGGCCACCGAGCTGGGCATCACACCGGCCTACAACATCCTGGACGGTTTCGAGGGCCAACTCGACGCCAACGGTCACCGGGGCGAAACCGGTTGGCGGGCCATCGGATTGCCTTGGAAACAGGGCTGACAGGGCTGAAACGGCGATGAAACCGGCCGACGACGGCGCCATTCGCACGCCCGCGGCGCTGCCCGACGGAGTCAGCCAGGCGACCATCGGCGTGCGCGGCGGGCTGTTGCGTTCGGGTTTCGACGAGACCGCCGAGGCGATGTATCTGACGTCGGGCTATGTCTACGAGTCCGCGGCGGTGGCGGAGCAGTCGTTCACCGGCGAGGTGGATCACTTCGTCTACTCGCGCTACGGCAACCCGACCGTGACGATGTTCGAGGAGCGGCTGCGCCTGTTGGAAGGGGCGCCCGCGGCCTTCGCCACCGCGAGCGGCATGGCGGCGGTGTTCACCTCGCTGGGGGCGTTGCTGGGGGCGGGGGACCGGCTGGTGGCATCGCGCAGCCTGTTCGGTTCCTGTTTCGTGGTGTGCAACGAGATCCTGCCGCGGTGGGGGGTCGAAACCGTCTTCGTCGACGGTGACGACCTGGCGCAGTGGGAGCAGGCATTGTCGGTGCCCACCACGGCGGTGTTCTTCGAGACGCCGTCGAATCCGATGCAGTCACTGGTGGATATCACCGCGGTGTGCGAGCTTGCCCACGCCGCGGGCGCAAAGGTGGTGCTGGACAATGTTTTTGCCACACCACTTCTGCAGCAGGGCATTCCGCTCGGCGTCGACGTGGTGGTGTATTCCGGCACCAAGCACATCGACGGCCAGGGCCGGGTGCTCGGCGGGGCCATCCTGGGCGACAAGGAGTACATCGACGGCCCGGTGCAGAAGCTGATGCGGCACACCGGCCCGGCGATGAGCGCGTTCAACGCCTGGGTATTGGTGAAAGGGCTTGAGACGCTGGCGGTCCGGGTGGAACACAGCAATTCGTCGGCGTTGCGGATCGCCGAATTCCTGGAGAGCCATCCGGCCGTGAATTGGGTGCGCTACCCGTATCTGTCCTCGCACCCGCAATACGACTTGGCGAAGCGCCAGATGTCCGGCGGGGGAACGGTGATCACCTTCGCGCTGGACTGCCCGGACAGCGTGGCCAAACAGCGGGCGTTCGAGGTGCTGGACAAGCTGGCGCTGATCGACATCTCGAACAACCTCGGTGACGCCAAATCCCTTGTGACGCATCCCGCGACAACCACACACCGGGCGATGGGCCCGGAGGGGCGCGCGGCGATCGGGCTCGGCGACGGCGTGGTGCGCATCTCCGTCGGGCTGGAGGGCACCGACGATCTGATCGCCGACATCGACCGGGCGTTGAGTTAGCCGGCCTGTTTTTCGGCGGAGTCGACGTGCTCGGCGGCCGCCAGCGTCCCGTCCTGCGCTTGCCGCTCCAGCCAATCCACCACTGGGCGGGCGTAAATCATCTGGCTGGTGATGGCCATCTGGCCGCGGGTGCGGCCGAGGAACGAGATGCCCCAGGCGAACATGGCGGCAATGCGGTTGCGGTGGCCGATCAGGTAGTACAGGTGCAGCACCAGCCACGCCAGCCAGGCGATGAATCCGGCGAACTCCACCTTGCCGACCTGCGCGACGGCGCTGTAGCGCGAGATCAGCGCCATGCTGCCCTTGTTGACGTACTTGAACGGCTTGCGTTCGGCGGGGTCGTCGTCGCCCTTGACCGCGCGCTTGATGACGGTCGCCGCGTATTTGGCGCCCTGGATGGCGCCCTGCGCCATGCCGGGGACGCCCGGCACCGACATCAGGTCGCCGACGACAAAGACGTACGGGTGGCCCTTGACGGTGAGGTCGGGTTCGACGATCACCCTTCCGGCGCGGTCGGTTTCGGTTCCGCTGGACTGCTCGGCGAGCATCGCGCCCAGGGAGCTGGCCTGCACCCCCGCCGCCCACACCTTGCACGCGCATTCGATGCGGCGCTCGCAGCCGTCCTGCTCCTTGACCGTGATGCCCATGTAGTCGACCGCGGTCACCATCGCGGTCAGCTGCACCTCGACGTCCATCTTCTCCAGCCGGCGTTGCGCCTTGAGGCCGAGTTTCGGCCCCATCGGCGGCAGCACCGCGGGCGCCGCGTCCAGCAGGATGACGCGGCATTCGCTGGGGGTGATGGTCCGGAAGGCCCCGGCCAGGGTGCGCTCGGCCAGCTGCACGATCTCGCCAGCCAGCTCCACCCCGGTGGGCCCGGCCCCGACCACGACGAAGGTCAGGCGGCGTTTGCGCTCGGCCGGATCCGTGGCGACCTCGGCCGCCTCGAAGGCGCCCAGGATGCGGCCGCGCAACTCCAGGGCGTCGTCGATGCTCTTCATCCCGGGCGCGAAGGCGGCGTATTCGTCGTGGCCGAAGTAGGACTGCTGTGCGCCGGCGGCCACGATCAGGCTGTCGTAGGGCGTCACCGTCTCCATGCCCATCAGGTGGGATGTGACCGTCTTGGCGGTGAGGTCGATGGCCGAGACTTCGCCCCACAGCACCCGGACGTTGCGCTGGCGGCGCAGGATCAGCCTGGTGGTCGGCGCGATGTCGCCCTCGGACAGGATGCCGGTGGCCACCTGATACAGCAGCGGCTGAAAAAGATGCGTGGTGGTCTTCGAGATCACGGTGATGTCGACGTCGGCGCGCTTGAGCGCCTTGGCCGCGGACAGTCCGCCGAAGCCGCTTCCGATGATGACGACACGATGGCGCGACATGCCTGTCCCTTCTGCGTGGGCCTGGGTGTCGATCTTCCCAGCGCATGTCCACCGTACGACGCCACCCCGCAGAAAGGCGAGCATCCGAAGGAACGGCGGCGCCGCGCACGACAGCCACACCTGACCGGCGGGCGCCGTATGACCAGACCCGTTGCAAGGCAACGGGTCTGGAGAACCTCCGGGTGTCGACGCGCGACAAGGCGCCGCGCACCTACCCGAAATGCTTTGTGTGGTGCAGGATCCCGGCCGGAGTCGCGCCGATCCAGCGACCCGTGTCGCGGCCCCGGCCGGTCACCCGTTGGTCTTCGCTATGCGAAGTGTTATGCGAACGAAAAGCCACAAATTGCTTTGTGGCTTTTCGGTTACTGAGCTGCTATCCGGTGCAGGTCAAACCGGGTCCGCAGTCGATAACTAGCGGAACCGTACAAGCCGAGGTCATCGGTGCTGCGAAAGCGAGGACCAAGGCGAGGACGATTTTGCCGGTACGACGTGACATAAGAACCCCCTTCGTCTGGGAGACGATTGTCTGATGCCCGACGCGGGCGAGTTTACGCGGTCAACCGCTTGGAGCTAAGGGATTTCGTGAATATTGCGGCACGATTCGTCAAACGGATGATTCGGCGTCACGAGCGGTATGCGGCCGCCTTGGCGGCAATGGAATTTCAGCAAAATCCGGCGGCGGTGAGAAATAGAAATATTCTGCGCCGCTATCCCGGCGAGGCTATATTGGAGCGCTATTCAACCGCTGCTCGGGGCCGGTGCGCGCACACTGGATATGAATTCAAAAGCGCGCCCAAACCGGCGGTGTCCGGGTCGCGGCGAAACCGTCGAGCCGACAATTGGTTTCACCGCCGGGCGGCGGCACCCGCGTCGGCCTAGAACGGCCACGCGTTGGCGTCGGTCTTGTACTTGGCGTTGAGGTCGCTGCAGAAGTCGGCGGCGGTGCCGGCCAGCAGGATGTAATACGTCTCGCCACGGCGGCTTTCGTACGACGTGGGCGTGGTCCAGCCGTTGTTGCACATCGCGGCTTCACCGCCCGCCGCCGACCTGCGCCAGTTGGTCTTGGCACAGGCGATCAGGCCGTCGACGTTGGGTGTGGCGCTCTTGGCCGCGACCAACATCGCGCCTCCCCACTGCCCGTCGTTGCGCCGGTAGGCGCGTGCGCCGAATCCGGCGTTGTTGGTCTGGCAGGTCAACGCCCGGCGCAGCAGCGAGAAGGGGCCCGCCAGCTGCTGGTTGGCGACCCCGGCCGCGGCGTTGATGAACTGCGCCGCGTCCGAGCCGTCCACCTCCTGCACCACGTCAGGCTTGCCAAAGCTGAAGAGCTGCTGGGAGATTCCCTGCCCGGCCGTCGAGCCGCCGCCGATGATCGGCCCGCTGCCGCTGGAGGTCATCGCCGGCAGGGCCGCGGCGGGATCGGCGCCCGCCGCGGGCAGGCCGGTGGCGGCGCCCAGGGCCAGCAGCGCGATCGTGCTGCGAAGCCGGCGCGCGGTGAGTTTCATGACCTTTATTTCAGCACGTCCGCGTAGTCGGCGCGGTGGTCGTCGGCAATCAGTCCGGTCAGCAGGTGGCGCGTCTGCAGCGCGATGTACTCATCGAGGCTGTAATTCGTCCCGAAATGCCAGTGCTTGAGCGCCCAGCCGTGGGCGAGCAGCATGACGTCGAACACGGTGAGATCGACGTCGACGTCGCGGAAGGCGCCCCGGGCGATGCCGGCCTCGATCACCGTGCGCAGCGGTGCGGCGGTGGCGATTTCGAGGTCCTTGATCTGCGTGCGACCTGGCCCCCCGAGGGTGCGGCTCTCCCGGTAGGTCAGCACCACGCCGTCGAGGTTCTCGTCGACGATCTCGATATAGCGGCGCACGCCCGCGGTCAGCTGGTCGACGACGTCGTCGCCGGCGGCCGCGATGACCGGTGCCAGTTGGTCGCGGAACGCGTCGAGGATCCGCACGATCGTCGCGAGCAGCAGGTCCTCCTTGCCGCCGAAGTACTTGTAGATCAGGCCGACGGAGACCTTGGCCTCGCGCGCCAGGTCCTGCATGGACATCTGGTGAAACCCGTTGCGGCCCATGACCTTGACCGCGGCGTCGAGCACCTGGCGGCGTCGCGAGTCGGCCCGGGCCGCGCGCACCGCCTCCTCGACGGGCAGCTCGCTGTAGTCGACGGCCATCAGATGCCCAGGTCCTTGGCGATGATCGTCTTCATGATCTCGTTGGTGCCGCCGTAGATGGTTTGGATGCGGGCGTCGACGAAGGCGCGCGCCACGCCGTATTCGCGCATGTAGCCGTAGCCGCCGTGCAACTGCAGGCAGCGGTCGGCGGTGCGCACCTGCAGGTCGGTGGTCCACCACTTGAGCCGCGCGGCGCGCGCGGCGGTCAGCTCGCCGGCCAGGTGCTGGGCCAGGCAGTCGTCGAGATAGGTGCGGGCGATGTCGATTTCGGTGGCCAGTTCGGCGAGGACGAATTGGCTGTTCTGGAAGCTGGCGATCGGTGAGCCGAACGCGGTGCGGTCCCGCACGTAGTCCAGCGTCTGGGCGAGGATGCCTTCCGCTGCGGCCACCGCCCCCACCCCGAGCGCGAGCCGCTCCTGGGGCAGGTTCTTCATCAGCTGGTAGAAGCCCTTGCCCTCGTCCTCGAGCAGATTGGCCCTGGGCACCCGCATGTCGGTGAAGGTGAGCTCGCTGGTGTCCTGGGCGTGCAGGCCGATCTTGTCCAGGTTGCGGCCGCGGGAGAACCCCGGTGTGGTGGGGTCGACGACCAGCAGCGACAGGCCGTGGTGACGGTCCGGCGACGTGCGCACCGCGACGACGAAGAGGTCGC
>NZ_LZMG01000010.1:0-1191 GCF_001673615.1 Mycobacterium sp. 1245499.0 | reverse complement strand
CAATACCGAATCGGGCGCCCGGCCATACCCTGCGGGTATGACCAATCAGGAGTAGCCATCGGATAGCGATCCGAGCATCTGCAGCTGGCGGCCTCGGGGGGAGTAATGGCCGTGGTCAGGCCATGATCAATTCGAGCGGCGACATGTGGCTATGCCGCCGCCGTTTTAAGTCCCAGCGTCAATCGTAGCCAGCGACCCATTTCGGTAATCGCGCGGTCCACCTCGTCAACGTGGCCGGCTCCCATGATGAAGGAATGCTGGCCCTGCTCGATCTGTCGGACGATGACATCGTTGCCTGCCTCCTTTGCCCTTTGGGAGAAAGCGACGGCGTCCGAGGCGAGTAGCTCGTACTCGCCGTAGTACACCGCGATGGGAGGCAATCCGGACAGGTCGGCTTCCAGCAGGTGTACCCGGGGGTCGGTGTATTCCACGTCGGTTCCATCGAGCCAGCACGACCGGAACAGCTCGAGCAATCCCGGCGTGAGTAGCTTGTCCCGCTCGGAGTTGGTTTTGAGGGATTCCCCGGACAGCGTGACGTCAGTCCACGGCGAAATGGACAACACGGCGCCGGGCAGTGCCTCGCCGCGATCTCGCAGACGCAGCGCAAGCTCGACTGCGAGATAGCCGCCGATCGAGTGGCCAACACTGGCTATCTTGCTGGGGCGGTAGCCCTGGTCGAGCAGCCAGCGGTAGGCGCTTTCCACGTCTTCGACTTGCGCCGGGTACTTGTGTTCCGGGGAACGTCGGTAGTTCAGTACTAGCGAGCGCGCGCCGGCCGCCTTCGCGAGGTGCCCCGCTGCCTTCCGGTCGGAATGCATCGACATCAGCACGCTGCCACCCATATGCGTATGCAACAGCACTGATTCGGGGTCACCGTCTACGGGGATGCACCACAAGGCCTCAACCCCGCCCGCGTCCACCTCGGCATACGTGACGCCTTCGGGTTCCTTCGTTGCCAAATGGATGTTCTCGGTGACGTCGCGAATCGTCTCCAGGTCAAAGTTAACGTTCGAAGATCGCCTCCCGATCTCCGCCAAGAACTCGGCGAAATCGACCGCCTGCTTGCTTGCCATCCAACTGCCTTCCATCGTGGATTATTGGATAACGATCACTATATAACGACCGCTATCTGATGGCTAGCCCTGATCGGTCATACCCGCGAGGTATGGTCGGGCGCCCGATTCGGTATTG
>NZ_LZMG01000009.1:0-1543 GCF_001673615.1 Mycobacterium sp. 1245499.0 | reverse complement strand
GATCAACGAGAGAATCGCGACGTGACGCCGGTTCCGGAATTCATCGTCGAGCTTCGTCGCCGAATCGGCCACGCGCCGCTGTGGTTGCCGGGCATCACCGCCGTCACGATCCGCGGCCGAAAAGTGTTGCTGGTCAAGCGATCCGACAATGGCGCGTGGACGGCCGTGACCGGCATCGTGGAGCCCGGCGAGAATCCGGCCGACTGCGCGGCCCGCGAAGTGCGCGAGGAAACCGGGGTCAGCGCGCGGGCCACGAGATTGGCGTGGGTGCACGTGACCCGGCCGACCGTGCACGCCAACGGCGACCACGCCCAGTACCTGGATCACGTGTTCCGGATGGAGTGGCTGTCCGGGGAGCCCTTTGCGGCCGACGACGAGAGCACTGCCGCCGCCTGGTTCGACCTCGATGACCTTCCGCCGATGACAGCGGACATGCATCGACGTATCACGTTGAGCGCCAACGACGACGAGCGGACCGTCTTCGACACCGACGGTCCGCCACCGGCGGGCTAACCTTCGAGCTTGTACCCCAGCCCGCGCACCGTCACCAGGTGCACCGGGTTGGCCGGGTCGGCTTCGATCTTGGACCGCAGCCGCTTGACGTGGACGTCGAGCGTCTTGGTGTCACCGACGTAGTCGGCGCCCCACACCCGGTCGATCAACTGCCCGCGGGTCAGCACGCGGCCACTGTTGCGCATCAGATACTCGAGAAGGTCAAACTCCTTGAGCGGCAACGTAATCGTGTCGCCGTTGACCGAGACCACGTGACGTTCGACGTCCATCCGCACCGGGCCGGACTCGAGCACGCCATCGCTGATCTCGGAATCGTCGTCACCGCCGCGGCGCAACACCGCGCGGATGCGCGCGATCAGCTCACGCGCCGAATACGGCTTGGTCACATAGTCATCGGCGCCCAGCTCGAGGCCGACGACCTTGTCGATCTCACTATCGCGGGCGGTCACCATGATCACCGGCACGCTGGACCGCGCGCGCAGCTGCTTACAGACGTCGGTGCCGGACATCCCGGGCAGCATCAGGTCGAGCAGCACGATGTCGGCGCCACCCCGATCGAACTCGGCGAGCGCGGCCGAACCGTCGGTCACCACGGTGGCCTCGAAGCCTTCCTTGCGGAGCAGGAACGCCAGCGGATCGGCCAGCGACTCCTCGTCCTCCACGATCAGCACACTGGTCATCGGCGCGATTCCTCCTCATCGCTGCGCTCTGCAACGTCATACGCGCGGGTCATCGGCGCGATTCCTCCTCATCGCTGCGCTCTGCAACGTCATACGCGCGGGTCATCGACTTAGTTCTTCCTCTCGTTGTGAGCGGTTGGGCCGCACGTCGCGGCCAACCACAACGGCAGCATCGGCGTGTGGAGCAAGCCGGGCACCGGATCGACGTTCACTCTTTCGATCCCGGCGGCCAGGGTGTCTCATCACGACGATGGTGAATCCGAGCAATCGCAGGGCCGCGACGTGCTTGACGATGGCTAGGCCCAGCCCGCTGCCGCCGGTAGCCCGTGAGCGGGCCTTGTCCCCGCGGA
>NZ_LZMG01000008.1:0-15465 GCF_001673615.1 Mycobacterium sp. 1245499.0 | reverse complement strand
GTCTTTGGCGCCTTTCGGGGAACCTGTGGCTGGCGCCGCCCGTCGTGTTGAGCCGTAGGAGACCTGAGTCGAATGAGACGCACACGCTGGGGGTCTTCTGCGCGACCGGCCTTAAGGCTGGTGCGCCCCGTCGTTCCCTCCGTTTTGAGCCTCGCCCTGCTGATCGCCACGCCGGGCCTCGCGGAGGCCGACCCCACCGCCGACAACCTCGCCGCCCTCATCGCCAACGTCGCCAAGGCCAACCAGCGGCTGCAGAACCTGAGCGCCGAAATCCAGACCGAACAGGAAAGCGTCAACAAGGCCCTCGTCGACGTGGAGACCGCGCGGGACAACGCGGCCACCGCCCAGCACGACCTCGAGGCCAGCCAGCAGGCGGTCAAAGACGCCAACATCGCCATCGCCGGCGCGCAGCGCCGCTTCGACACGTTCGCCGCCGCCACCTATATGAACGGCCCGTCGAACAGCTACCTGACGGCGAGCAGCCCCGACGACATCATCGCCACCGAGGCCGCGGCCAAGAACCTCACCACCAGCTCGCAGACCGTGATGGCCAAGCTGCAGCAGGCCCGCACCGAGCAGGTGAACAAGGAGTCGGCGGCGCGGCTGGCCAAGCAGAACGCCGACAAGGCCGCCGCCGACGCCAAGTCCAGCCAGGACGCCGCCGTGGCGGCGCTGACCAACTCCAAGCAGAAGTTCGACCAGCAACGCGAGGACATCATTCGCCTTGCGGCCGAACGGGATCAGGCTCAGGTCAAGCTGGAGGCGGCCAAGCGTGAGGCGGCGCGGCAGTGGTCCGCCGGGGCGGGCGGGCCCGGCCCGTCGGCCTCGGGTGACCGGTGGGAGACCGGGTCGCCGGGCGCGCCGGCGCCGTCGGCCGGGGGCCGTCGGTGGGACGGCGCCTGGGACCCGACCCTGCCGATGATCCCGAGCGCCAACGTCCCCGGCGACCCGATCGCGGTGATCAACCAGGTGCTCGGCATCTCGGCCACCTCGACTCAGGTGACCGCCGGGCTGGGCCGCAACTTCTTGCAGCAGATGGGCATCCTCAAGCCCGACGACACCGGCATCACCAACGCCGCGCCCGGTGGGGTCGGCGCACGCATCCCGCGCGTCTACGGCCGGCAGGCCACCGAATACGTGATCCGGCGCGGCATGTCGCAGATCGGCGTGCCCTACTCGTGGGGCGGCGGCAACGCGGCCGGCCCGAGCAAGGGCATCGACTCCGGGGCCGGCATCACCGGCTTCGACTGTTCGGGTCTGGTCCTGTACTCGTTCGCCGGGGTGGGCATCAAGCTGCCGCACTACTCGGGCTCGCAGTACAACCTGGGTCGCAAGATCCCGTCCTCGCAAATGCGCCGCGGCGACGTCATCTTCTACGGCCCGGGCGGCAGCCAGCACGTCACGATCTACCTCGGCGACGGCCAGATGCTCGAGGCTCCCGACATCGGGTTGAAGGTCCGCGTCGCCCCGGTGCGCACCAGCGGCATGACGCCCTACGTGGTCCGGTACATCGAGTGGTGATCGAGTGAGCACTGAACGGACAGCCATGCGCCGCAACCGATTTCGTTTCATCAACCTCGCCTGGATCACCGCTGTGGTGTCCGGGCTGATGTTGTCTGTGGCCGCCCCGGCTCCGCTTGCCGTCGCCGACCCCGGCCAGTGGGACCCCACGTTGCCGGCCCAGATCAGCGCCGGCGCCCCGGGCGATCCGCTGGCCGTCGCCAACGCGTCGCTGCAGGCCACCGCGCAGGCCACCCAGACGACGATGGACCTGGGCAAGCAATTTCTCGGCGGGCTCGGGATCAACATCCTGGGCGATCCCGCACCGGCCGCCGCCGCCACGCCCTCCAACCCCGGCGGCAAGATCCCGCGGGTCTACGGACGGCAGGCCATCGAGTATGTGATCAAGAGGATGGGCTCCCAGATGGGCGTGCCCTACTCGTGGGGCGGCGGCTCGCTGGACGGCCCCAGCAAGGGCGTCGGCGACGGCGCCAACATCACCGGCTTCGACTGCTCGGGCCTGATGCGCTATGGCTTCGCCGGGGTCGGCGTGCTGATCCCGCGGTTCTCCGGTGACCAATACAACGCCGGGCGCCACATCCCGCCGGATCAGGCCAGGCGCGGCGACCTGATCTTCTACGGCCCGGGCGGCAGCCAGCACGTCACCATGTACCTGGGCAATGGCCAGATGCTGGAGGCGTCCGGCAGCGCCGCCAAGGTTACGGTCAGCCCGGTTCGAAAGCCCGGCATGACACCGTTCTTGACTAGGATCATCGAGTACTGATCAGCGGTGCCGGCGACCCATCAGCTGGGCGAGCGTCGACGGAATCCGGCGGTGCTGGAATAGTTGGACGCGGGCACGTCGCTGCCCGGCAGTCGTGTCCGATGGAACGTGGAGGGTTCTTCATGACAGCAGCAGGTGGGCCGCCGCCAGGCGCCAGCGGTTACTCGGGCCCGGGCGGGCAATCCGGCCCGGCTCACGAAGCGCCGACCGGCGGCGGTAACGGACTGGCCGCCGAGGTGCAGACCCTGGAACGTGCCATCTTCGAGGTCAAACGCATCATCGTCGGCCAGGACCAGCTGGTGGAGCGCATGCTGGTCGGCCTGTTGTCCAAGGGGCACGTGCTGCTCGAGGGTGTGCCCGGCGTGGCCAAGACGCTGGCCGTCGAGACCTTCGCCAAGGTGGTCGGCGGGACGTTCGCGCGCATCCAGTTCACGCCGGACCTGGTGCCCACCGACATCATCGGTACCCGCATCTACCGCCAGGGCAAGGAGGAGTTCGACACCGAGCTCGGCCCGGTGGTGGTCAACTTCCTGCTCGCCGACGAGATCAACCGTGCGCCGGCCAAGGTGCAGTCGGCGCTGCTGGAGGTCATGCAGGAACGCCACGTGTCGATCGGCGGCAAGACCTTCGCGCTGCCCAACCCGTTCCTGGTGATGGCGACGCAGAACCCGATCGAGCACGAGGGCGTCTACCCGCTGCCCGAAGCCCAGCGCGACCGCTTCCTGTTCAAGATCAACGTCGGCTACCCCTCGCCGGAGGAGGAGCGGGAGATCATCTACCGGATGGGTGTGCGCCCGCCGGAGCCCAAGCAGATCCTCAACACCGGCGACCTGTTGCGGCTGCAGGACATCGCGGCCAACGTCTTCGTCCACCACGCCCTGGTGGACTACGTGGTGCGCGTCGTGACGGCCACCCGCCACCCCGAACAGCTCGGCATGAACGACGTCAAGACGTGGATCTCGTTCGGGGCGTCGCCGCGCGCGTCGCTGGGCATCATCGCCGCGTCCCGATCGCTGGCCCTGGTCCGCGGCCGCGACTACGTGATCCCGCAAGACGTCGTCGACGTCATTCCCGACGTGCTGCGCCACCGGCTGGTGCTCACCTACGACGCGCTCGCCGACGAGATCTCGCCGGAGATCGTCATCAACCGGGTGCTGCAGACGGTGGCCCTGCCTCAGGTGAATGCCGTTCCGCAGCAAGGTCATTCGGTGCCCCCGGTGATGCAACCCGCCGGCGCGGCCAGCGGTCGGTGACCGATCCCAACAGGCGGGCGGTGGTGCATCCGCCGTCGATGCAGCGGGGTCAGATCGATGACCCGAAGCTGTCGGCGGCGCTGCGCACCCTCGAGCTCACCGTCAAACGCAAGCTCGACGGTGTGCTGCACGGTGATCACCTCGGTTTGATCCCGGGGCCGGGCTCGGAGCCGGGGGAGTCGCGCGAGTATCAGCCCGGCGACGACGTCCGCCGGATGGACTGGGCCGTCACCGCGCGCACGACGCACCCGCACGTGCGGCAGATGATCGCCGACCGGGAGCTGGAAACCTGGCTGGTGGTCGACATGTCGGCCAGCCTGGACTTCGGGACCGTGGGCTGCGAGAAGCGCGACCTCGCAGTGGCGGCGGCCGCCGCGATCACCTTCCTCAACAGCGGGGGCGGCAACCGGCTGGGCGCGATCGTCTCCACCGGCGCCAAGATCACCCGGGTGCCGGCCCGCTCCGGACGTCAGCACGAGCAGACGCTGTTGCGCACCATCGCCACCACGCCGCGCGCGCCCGTCGGGGTGCGCGGCGATCTGGCGACCGCGATCGACGCCCTGCGCCGGCCGGAACGCCGCCGCGGCATGGCGGTGATCATCAGCGACTTCCTCGGGCCGATCAACTGGATGCGCCCGCTGCGGGCGGTCGCCGCCCGCCATGAGGTGCTGGCCATCGAGGTGCTCGACCCGCGTGACGTCGAGCTGCCCGACATCGGCGACGTGGTGCTGCAGGACGCCGAGTCCGGCGTCACCCGCGAGTTCACCATCGACGCGCAGCTGCGTGACGATTTCGCCAAGGCCGCCGCGGCGCACCGCGCCGACGTGGCGCGCACGATCCGCAGCTGCGGGGCCCCGATTCTGACGCTGCGCACCGACCGTGACTGGATCGCCGACATCGTGCGGTTTGTCGAATCCCGCCGGCGCGGTGCATTGGCAGGGCGGCAGTGACACTGCCGCTACTGGGCCCGATGTCGTTGTCGGGCTTCGAACATTCGTGGTTCTTTCTGTTCCTGCTCGTCGTCTTCGGGCTGGCCGCGCTCTACATCCTGATGCAGCTGGCGCGCCAGCGGCGCATGCTGCGGTTCGCCAACATGGAGCTGCTGGAAAGCGTTGCGCCCAAACGGCCTTCGACGTGGCGCCACGTTCCGGCGATCTTGCTGGTGGCCTCGCTGGTGCTGTTCACCATCGCAATGGCCGGCCCCACCAACGACGTTCGGATTCCCCGCAACCGCGCGGTGGTGATGCTGGTCATCGACGTCTCGCAGTCCATGCGCGCCACCGATGTCGCGCCCAACCGGATGGCGGCCGCGCAGGAGGCCGCCAAGCAGTTCGCCGACGAGCTGACGCCGGGCATCAACCTCGGGCTGATCGCCTATGCGGGGACCGCCACGGTGCTGGTCTCGCCGACGACCAACCGGGAATCCACCAAGGCGGCGTTGGACAAGCTGCAGTTCGCCGACCGCACCGCCACCGGCGAGGGCATCTTCACCGCGCTACAGGCCATCGCGACGGTCGGCGCGGTGATCGGCGGCGGCGACAAACCGCCCCCGGCGCGCATCGTGTTGTTCTCCGACGGCAAGGAGACGATGCCGACCAACCCGGACAATCCGAAGGGCGCCTTCACCGCGGCGCGCACGGCCAAGGACCAGGGCGTGCCGATCTCGACCATCTCCTTCGGCACCCCGTACGGGTTCGTCGAGATCAACGACCAGCGCCAGCCGGTGCCCGTCGACGACGAGACGCTGAAGAAGGTGGCCCAGCTCTCGGGCGGAAATGCCTACAGCGCTGCGTCATTGCAGGAACTGAAATCGGTCTACGCGACGCTGCAGCAGCAGATCGGCTACGAGACGATCAAGGGCGACGCCAGCGTGGGCTGGGTGCGGTTGGGCGCGCTGGTGCTGGCGCTCGCGGCGCTGGCGGCGTTGCTGATCAACCGGCGCTTGCCGACCTAGCGTCTGTGCGCGGGCGTAACGCCATGGCGAAATTTCGCTCGATTCTTCGCCCTGGCGTTACATGCGGCGGGCCCGGGCTGCGCGCACCCGGCGGATGATGTCGTCGGGATGATCCTCGGCGATCACCCGGATCACGATCCAGCCGTAACGTTCGATCGTCTCCAGCCGGCGGATGTCCTTGACGTACTGGTAGCGACTCGTTCGATGCTGGTCGCCGTCGTACTCCACGGCTACCTTGATGTCCTCCCAACCCATATCCAAATAGGCCTCGGCCCAACCCCATTCGTTGCGGACACAAATCTGCGTCTGGGGAGCGGGAAAGCCCGCCGCAATCAATAGGAGACGCAGCCAGGTCTCCTTGGGGGATTGCGCCCCACCGTCGACGAGTCGGAGTGCGGCACGGGCAGCCTTCATGCCGGGGCGGCCACGGTAGCGATCCACGAGCAGTTCGACGTCAGCCATCTTCAGCTCGGTCGCCTGCACGAGTGCATCGACCGCGGCGATCGCGATGCCTCGCGGATGGCGGCGGGCCAAGTCGAGCGCGGTGCGGGCGGGCGTGGTGATTCGCATCTGCTCAACGACGGTGATCTCGTCGGCCTCGATCCGCTCTTCCCAGGCTTGCACTCCGCAGCTGCGACGGCGATTGGTATCGATGATCTCGGCAGGCCGCGACGGGTCGATCCACCGAGCGCCATGCAAGGCGGCCGCGGAGAAACCCGCCAGGATGCCGCGCCGCCGCGACCGCAACCAGCAGGCCTTGGCGCGCAGCGTCGGTGTCACCTCAGCATCCCTCGACACGTAAACGTCGCGGTATAGCGCGACATACCGGCTGCGCAGCTGGTGGCGAGACAGCAGGCCCTCGCCGAGGGCTTCGCTGCCCAGGAAGGGGTCCGTCATGGCGAAAGTGTGCTCACTCACACCGACAACCCCACGCGGACGTAACGCCATGGCGAAATTTCGCTCGATTCTTCGCCCTGGCGTTACGGGCGTGGCCAGCCGGTTTCCAAGCTTGTAAGTCGAGGCGATAAGTTGGCCGGGTGACTGACGCAGCCACCGAAAACACCTCCAAGGCCGCCACCAACGGCGGCAAACCGGCATTCGTATCCCGTTCAGTCCTGGTCACCGGCGGAAACCGGGGGATCGGACTGGCGATCGCGCAGCGGCTCGCCGCCGACGGCCACAAGGTGGCCGTCACACACCGCGGATCCGGGGCGCCCGAGGGGTTGTTCGGCGTCGTGTGCGACGTCACCGACAACGAAGCGGTCGACCGCGCCTTCAAAGAGGTCGAGGAGCACCAGGGCCCGGTCGAGGTGCTGGTGTCCAACGCCGGCATATCCAAGGACGCGTTCCTGATCCGGATGACCGAGGAGCGGTTCGAGGAGGTCATCAACGCCAACCTCACCGGGGCCTTCCGGGTAGCCCAGCGCGCCTCACGCAGCATGCAGCGCAAGCGTTTCGGCCGGATCATCTTCATCGGGTCGGTGTCGGGCAGCTGGGGCATCGGCAACCAGGCGAACTACGCGGCCGCCAAGGCCGGCCTGATCGGCATGGCCCGCTCGATCTCGCGGGAGCTGTCCAAGGCCAACGTGACCGCGAATGTGGTGGCGCCGGGCTACATCGACACCGAGATGACCCGCGCCCTCGACGAGCGGATCCAGGAGGGCGCGCTGGACTTCATCCCGGCCAAGCGGGTCGGCACCGCCGAGGAGGTCGCCGGCGCGGTCAGCTTCCTGGCGTCCGAGGACGCCAGCTACATCGCCGGCGCGGTCATCCCCGTGGACGGCGGCATGGGCATGGGCCACTGACTTCAACCACGACATTAAGGACGGACATGGCAGGACTGCTCGACGGCAAACGGATTCTGATCTCGGGAATCATCACCGATTCGTCGATTGCGTTTCACATCGCCAAGGCGGCCCAGGAGGCCGGGGCGCAGTTGGTGCTGACCGGGTTCGACCGGTTGCGCCTGATCCAGCGCATCGCCGACCGGCTGCCGGAGAAGGCGCCGCTGATCGAACTCGACGTACAGAACCAGGAGCACTTGGACTCGCTCGCCGAGCGGGTGACCGCCGAGATCGGTGAGGGCAACAAGCTCGACGGGGTGGTGCACTCGATCGGTTTCATGCCGCAGACCGGGATGGGCATCAACCCGTTCTTCGACGCGCCATACGAAGATGTCTCGAAAGGCATTCACATCTCGGCGTATTCGTACGCCTCGCTGGCCAAGGCGACGTTGCCGATCATGAATCCCGGCGGCTCGATCGTGGGTATGGACTTCGACCCCAGCCGGGCGATGCCGGCGTACAACTGGATGACGGTGGCCAAGAGCGCGCTGGAATCGGTCAACCGATTCGTGGCGCGCGAGGCGGGTAAGTTCGGTGTTCGCTCGAATCTCGTTGCCGCGGGCCCGATCCGGACGCTGGCCATGAGCGCGATCGTCGGCGGGGCGCTCGGCGAGGAGGCTGGCGCACAGATGCAGCTGCTCGAAGAGGGCTGGGACCAGCGCGCCCCCATCGGCTGGAACATGAAGGATCCGACCCCGGTCGCCAAGACGGTGTGCGCGCTGCTCTCGGACTGGCTGCCGGCGACGACGGGAACCATCATCTACGCCGACGGCGGCGCAAGCACCCAATTACTGTAGACGGTAATGGAATTCGACGCCGTCCTGCTGCTGTCCTTCGGTGGGCCGGAAGGTCCCGAGCAGGTTCGGCCGTTCCTGGAGAACGTCACCCGGGGCCGCAACGTGCCGCCGGAACGACTCGACGACGTCGCCGAGCACTACCTGCATTTCGGCGGCGTCTCGCCGATCAACAACATCAATCGCGCGCTGGTCGCCCAACTGGAAGCCGAGCTGCACGACCGCGGCCTGGACCTGCCGGTCTATTTCGGCAACCGCAACTGGGAGCCCTACGTCGAGGACACCGTCGCGACCATGCGCGACAATGGAATTCGTCGGGCCGTGGTGTTCACCACCTCGGCGTGGAGCGGCTACTCCAGTTGCACGCAATACGTCGAGGACATCGCCCGCGCGCGCGAGGCGGCCGGGCCGGATGCGCCCGAATTGGTCAAGCTGCGGCCGTACTTCGACCACCCGCGGTTCGTGCGGATCTTCGCCGACACCATCGGCGCGGCGTCGGGTGCGCTGACCCCCGAGCAACAGGCCGGCGCTCGACTGGTGTTCACCGCGCATTCCATCCCGGTGGCCGCCGACGACCGCCTGGGTCCCCGGCTGTACAGCCGCCAAGTCGCCTATGCCGCAAGCCTTGTGGCGACCGCCGCCGGGTATTCCGACTACGACCTGGCGTGGCAGTCGCGGTCGGGACCGCCCCAGGTGCCATGGCTGGAGCCCGACGTCGCCGACCACCTGGCCACCCTGGCGCAGACCGGGACCAAGGCCGTCATCATCTGCCCGATCGGGTTCGTGGCCGACCACATCGAGGTGGTGTGGGATCTCGACAACGAGTTGGCAGCTCAGGCCGAGGCGGCGGGCGTGGCCCTGGTGCGGGCGTCGACGCCCAACGCCCACCCGCGTTTCGCGCGGATGGCCGCGGATCTGATCGACGAATTGCGGTATGGCCGGGCGCCCCAGCGGGTGACCGGGCCCGACCCGGTCCCCGGTTGCCTCGCCAGCGTCAACGGCGCGCCCTGCCGCCCACCGCATTGCGCGGCCGGCCGCTAGAAACGGTTAATCGCCCCAGGCCGAATGCAGGATCGCGGTCACGGCCGCCATCCGCGCCGAACGCACCACCGCGGTGAGCGGTCGCAGCGCGTCGCTGGCGATGCGGGCCTCCGAAGAGGATTGCGTTCCCACGGGTTCCAGGCCCGCGGCGACGGGCGCGGTGAACCGGTCCGGAGAGTCGGATCGGCTCAGCCCCGCGCTGACCGCGATGATGGCGTCGACGTGGGCGGCGTTCTCCAGCACCCGCAGCGCGCGCGTCGGCGCGTGGTCGGGAATGCGGTGTTGCCGTGCGGATTCCAAGAGTTGCTCGACGAGGCCGCGCGGGTCGTCGACGTCGGACGCCGCGGCCCCCAGCCCGATGGCGCCCAGCGCGTCCGCGGCTGAGCGCACCGCCGACCGCAGCGTGTACTCGGCGTCGCCGAGCTCGTAATGGTCCAGCACCGGCGCGCCGGGCAGCGAGTACACGGTCCACGTCAGCGCGCACAATTCGGCCAGCCGCGTCTCGTAGTCCTCGGGCACGTCCTCGTCGTCCTCATAGGAGAACTCGGGCACCAGGCCGACCGCGGTGGCGGGATTGCGGGGATTGGCGATGATGACCGCCTCGCCGGCCGCCAGCGCGTCCCGCTCGAACTGTGTTCCGGGGGCCAGCCCGCGCACGTCGCCTGGCACCGGCAAAACCACGTTGATCGATCCGCGCATAAACCCGCCGCCGTCGGACGCCGGTGTCGGCCGGCCGATCGCGGCACGCAATGTCTGCAGCAGCGTGACCGTTCCGGCGTCGTGTACGTCGGGCCAGGGCAGCCCGGTGTGGCCCGCGGCGACCGCATCATACGCGGTCACCGATTGCTTTGGCGCCCAAACGGATAACGCGTCCAGGACGTCGTCGGGCGCGGCCTTTCCGGCGAGCCACGCATTGGCCCACAGGGACAGCGAAACACTGGGACACCACACGAGAACGCAGTGTAGTTGTTTTGCCCGGCAAAGGCGGATCACGCGTATTCTTGCCGCATGCACGCCGCGGTGCTTTGGCTAATATTCGCGCTGGTGCTGGCCGGTGCGGAGGCGCTCACCGGCCATTTGTTTTTGGTGATGCTCGGTGGCGGCGCGCTCGCCGCGGCGCTAACCAGTTGGGTGACCGACTTTCCGGTCTGGGCGAACGGCGCGGTGTTCCTGGTGGTCTCGGTGCTGCTGCTGGTGGTGGTTCGGCCGCCGCTGAAGCGGCGGCTGACGCCGGTCGGGGCGCCGCGGTTGGGAATCGAGGCGCTGCAGGGCAAAACCGCGCTGGTGCTCGAGCGGGTCGCGCGCGACGAGGGTCAGGTCAAGCTCGACGGCCAAGTGTGGTCCGCGCGCCCGCTCGACGACGCCGACGTCTACGAACCCGGTGAGCCGGTCACCGTCATGCAGATCGACGGCGCCACGGCGGTGGTCTTCAGGAGCAGTCTGTAGCGGCGAGACGACGCTGCCGACGACTGGTAGAGAGAGGAAGTCCGATGCAAGGTGCAGTGGCTGGATTGGTGCTGCTGGCCGTCCTGGTGATCTTCGCGATCGTCGTGGTGGCCAAGTCGGTGGCGCTGATACCCCAGGCGGAGGCGGCGGTGATCGAACGGCTGGGCCGATACAGCCGCACGGTCAGCGGGCAACTGACGTTGCTGGTGCCGTTCATCGATCGCGTCCGCGCCCGGGTGGATCTGCGCGAGCGGGTGGTGTCGTTCCCGCCGCAGCCGGTGATCACCGAGGACAACCTGACGCTGAACATCGACACCGTGGTCTACTTTCAGGTCACCGTTCCCCAGGCGGCCGTCTACGAGATCAGCAACTACATCGTCGGCGTCGAACAGCTCACCACCACCACGCTGCGCAACGTGGTCGGCGGCATGACGCTGGAACAGACGCTGACGTCGCGCGACCAGATCAACGGGCAGCTGCGCGGCGTGCTCGACGAGGCGACCAACCGCTGGGGTCTGCGGGTCGCGCGGGTCGAATTGCGCAGCATCGACCCGCCGCCGTCGATTCAGGCGTCGATGGAGAAGCAGATGAAGGCCGACCGCGAGAAGCGCGCGATGATCCTGACCGCCGAAGGCACCCGGCAAGCGGCGATCATGCAGGCTGAGGGACAAAAGGCTGCGCAAATCCTTGCCGCCGAGGGCGCCAAGCAGGCCGCGATCCTGACTGCGGAAGCCGACCGCCAGTCGCGGGTACTGCGCGCGCAGGGTGAGCGAGCGGCCGCCTACCTGAGGGCCCAGGGGCAGGCCAAGGCCATTGAGAAGACGTTCGCCGCGATCAAGGCCGGCCGTCCCACTCCGGAAATGTTGGCCTACCAGTACTTGCAGACGCTGCCCGAAATGGCGCGCGGCGACGCGAACAAGGTGTGGGTGGTGCCCAGCGATTTCAGCGCCGCGTTGCAAGGGTTCACGCGGCTGCTTGGCTCGCCGAGCGAGGACGGCGTATTCCGGTTCGAGCCTTCTCCGGTTGACGATGCTCCCAGGCATGCCACTGACGGCGACGACGCGGAGGTCGCGGACTGGTTCTCCGCCGAAACCGATCCCTCGGTCGCTCAAGCCGTGGCCAAGGCCGAGGCAATCGCCAGCAAGCCCGCGGATGGCTCGCCTGGGGAGCTGACTCCCTAGGATTGCGGCATGAGTGCGTTGACTTCCCCGAAGACCTATGCGGCGCTGGGCGCCTTCCACGCCGTCGACGCGGTTCTGTGCGGCGTTCAGGTGGCCCCGATCAAGAAGGTGCTGGATGACGTGGGCCTGCCGGAGAACGTCCGGCCCGTGCTGCCCGCGGTGAAGGCGGCCGCGGCCGTCGGATTGCTGTCGGTCAACCGTTTTCCCACCCTGGCGCGGCTGACGACGGCGATGCTGACGTTGTACTTCGTGTTGGCGGTGGGCGCGCACGTCCGGGTGCGCGACAAGGTCGTCAACGGTGTTCCGGCCGCGCTGTTTTTGGCGTTGGTCGCGGCGATGACGATCAAGGGGCCCGACCAGAGCTAGTCGAGGCGCAACTCGACCAGCGGCAGCGGGGTGTCGGCGTCAGTGATCGGGACGCCGAGCGTCTGCTCGAGCACCGGGCGCATCCGCTCCCACGCCTTGGGATGGCGGGATCGGTAGGCGGCCAAGGTGTTATCGGCCTCGGGTGTGGTCATCACCCGCGCGGTAGCGGTCCTGGGCGGGTGGCTGCCGGCGTAGACCCGCACCCGGGGGTTGGCTTCAATGTTGCGGAACCACTGGGCTTTTCGGCCGAAGCCCGACGCGACCACGTAGGTGTCGGGCGACGAGTGGTCGACGACCTCCAACGCCGCATAGCGCGGCATGCCCGACTTGCGGCCGATGTGTTCGAGCAGCAAGATGCGTGAACCGAACAGCGCGCCCGCTCGGGCCTTGTAGATCCAGATCGGCGCGCGCATGAGGCGGCGCGACCGCAGCAGCCGCCCGGCCAGAGCGGCGACACCGGTGGGAAACCGGCGGGCTCCGCTGTTGTCCGATGTCATGCGGCTCTCCCGGATCGTCGAGCTAATTCACTCGAGACGCTACCGGGCCGACGGCGGCCGCCGTCACGATTTCATCGTGACGGCGACCGCAGCGGACGTGTCAGGGATGCGGGGTAGGCGACGGTGGTGTCGGCGCGGCCGGCGTCGGGAAGCCCTCGCCCGGGGGTGGTGGCCAGAAGCCTCGCGGGGGTCCCGGCGGGCCGGGCGGCGGAACAAAGCCGAAACCACCCGGCCCGGGTCCACCCATCGGGGGAGGCGGCGGCCCGTGGAACGGCGCCGCCAGCATCGGCGGCGGCCCGAGCGGCGGCGGGGGTGGTCCGACGCTGACTATCCAGGCGAACGCGATCGCCGCGACGGTGCCGACCGCGCCGAGCAGCGCCCCCGCCACCCCGGCGCCGATCACCACGCCGGTGGGGTAGCGGCGTCGCTCTAATGCCGGCTCGGCGACCGGCGGCGGTGCGGGTGCATTGGTGTTGATGTCGTCGTTCGTGGTCATGCCACGGACGTTAAGAGCCGGGGCTGAAATGGATCTGAAGAATTCGGCCGCCCGATGAACGGCTCGTCACAGTGGGCAGCGCCCTTCAGGTTCGTTTCAGCACCGGCACCGACAATGGAGGAATGACGGATTGCCTGCGCGCGGCCGGCCGGTTCAGCTTCGGCACGCCGCGGGTGCTGGTCGTCGAGGACTCCGAGACCATCCGGGAGATGGTCAGCGAGGCGCTGACCGAGGTGGGCTATCACACCGATGCCCGCCGCGACGGTGACGGCCTGGAAGAGGTTCTCGACGGAATGCGGCCCGACCTGGTGGTGCTCGACGTGATGCTGCCGGGACGCGACGGGTTCGAACTGATCGACGTGATTCGGGAATGGGGTGACGTCGGGATCGTCTTGATCACGGCCCGCGACGGGCTGCCGGATCGGCTACGCGGACTCGACGGCGGCGCCGACGACTACGTCATCAAGCCGTTCGAGCTGGCCGAGCTGGTGTCGCGGGTCGGCGCGGTGCTACGCCGGCGCGGACGGCTGTCCCAGGTGATTCAGGTGGGCGACGTCACGCTGGACCTCGGTGCCGGTGTGGCGGCGCGCGGCGGCCACCCGCTGGATCTGACGGCAACCGAGTTGCGGGTGCTGTCTTTCCTGGTGGAGCAGCGCGGCCGGATCGTCAGCGCAGGCCAGATTCTGAACGGGGTGTGGGGCTACGACGCCTACGACCCCAACCTGGTGCAGGTCCATGTCAGCGGGCTGCGGCGCAAGCTGGAGGCGCACGGGCCGCGGATCCTGCATACCGTGCGCGGCATCGGCTACCGCCTGCGGGCCGAGCGGTCATGACGGCCGCCTCGAGGACACCGACGCCGTCGCTGCAACGTCGGGTGACGCTGGTGGTGCTCGCGCTGCTGGCGGGCCTGCTGGTGGTGCTCGGCGTCACCATCGACTTCACGATGGGCGTTCTGGCACAGCGCAATCTGCACGACCGGCTGCTGGCCGCGACATCGCGCGCCGACGCGTTGAGCGCCGCGCGCACCTCGCCGGATCTGCTTGCCGCCGAACTCAACGGCGGCGGGATCCGGGCGCTCGTCGTCACGGCCAACGGCAGCTCCTACGGTGACCGCGGGATCAGCCCGGAGCTCAGTGACGGCGAAGTCGAACCACCCCCGCTGTATCCGCCCCCACCGGCCTACCCACCGCCGTATCCGCCACCTCCGCCGTATCCGCCGCCGCCGTACGCACTTCCGCCGCCGCCCGGTCCGCCGCCGGATGCCACCGCGACGGCCGTCGTGCACCCGCTGCCCGACGGGAGCCGGGTGATCCTGGTCGCCGACACCACGCAGACCACCCAGGTCGCGCATCAGCTGCGCGCCCTGATGATCGGGGCGGGCTTGGCGACCCTGCTGCTTGCGGCGCTGTTACTGGTTGCGGTCAGCCGGGCGGCGCTGCGCCCGCTGGACCGGCTCACCGCGCTGGCCAACGCCATCACCACCGGGGACCGCGGCCGCCGACTGCATCCGGACCGCACCGACACCGAATTAGGTCGCGCCGCTAGGGCTTTCGACGGCATGCTGGACGCCCTGGAAACCTCCGAGCGCCGCGCCAGGCACGCCGCCGACACCGCGCAACGCGCCGAGTCCGCAACCCGGCGCTTTCTCGTCGACGCCGCCCACGAATTGCGCACCCCGATCGCCGGCATCCAGGTCGCCGCCGAACAACTCGCGCACGGCGCCTCGCAACATCAAGACGACGGGCAATACCGTCGGGCGAGCCTGCTGCTCTCCGACGCGCGCCGCGCCGGACGACTCGTCTCCGACATGCTGGACCTGAGCCGCATCGACGCCGGGCTCGCGCTCGAGCTGCACGACGTCGACGTGGCCGCCGTCCTCGATGGGGAGACCGACCGCGCCGCCATGCTGGCACCGCAGATCAGCGTCAGCCGCACCGGTTTGACCGCACTGAGCCTCAACGCCGACGCGACCCGCCTGTCCCAGATCGTGTCCAACCTGCTCGACAACGCACGCCGGTATACGCCGGCCGGCGGAGCCATCACCGTCGACCTTCGCGCCGACGAGGGCCTCGCGGAGGTGACCGTCACCGACACCGGGCCGGGCATCCCGGATGACCAGCGGGACAACATCTTCGAGCGGCTGGTGCGCCTGGACGCCGGTCGCGCCCGCGATCACGGCGGCGCCGGGCTGGGCCTGGCGATCGCGCGGGCGCTGGCGCGCGCCCACGGCGGCGACCTGGTGTGCCTGCCCCACGAGGGCGGCGCCCGATTCCGGCTCACCCTGCCGCGCAACTAAGGACAACAGCCCG
>NZ_LZMG01000007.1:0-18704 GCF_001673615.1 Mycobacterium sp. 1245499.0 | reverse complement strand
CAGGCGCGCCCCGTGCTGCGGATCGACGGCCTGGACCTGTCCGCCTACGACGCCGCGGCGATCACCGACGCCGACCGTCTGGCGCCGCTGACCGCTCGCGACAGCGCCTACGCGATCTTCACGTCGGGCTCGACCGGCGCCCCCAAAGGCGTGCTGGTCAGCCACGCCGGCCTGCTGGGATGGGCTGCGGCGCAATGCGAAGCGTCCGAGTTGGACACCGACACCCGGGTGCTGATGGTAGCCTCGCCGACCTTCGACGCGTCGGTCGGCGTCGGTGATCGCCGCGGCGTCGTAGGCGGACAGGTCCAGGCCGTCGATCCGCAGCACGGGGCGCGCCCCGGCGCCGGCGGCCTCGTCGGCGCCACGCGTCAACACGCACACCGCGCCGACGGCGTCCAGCACCGCGGCGACCCGCTCGACCGGATGATCCAGGTCCACCGGCGCGTGGATGCCGCCCGCCTTGACCACGGCCCACCAGGCGACCACCAGTTCCGCGGACCGGCCCACCGCGACGCCCACGGCGCGCTCCGGGCCCACACCCGCGTCAATCAGCTTGCGCGCCAACCGCGTCGACCACTCGTCGAGTTCGCGGTAGGACAGTTCCCGCGCACCGTCGACCACCGCCGGCGCGTCCGGGGCGACCGACAGGGCCGCGGCCAGCAGCTGCGGCGCCACCCCGACCGGCCCGGTGGCACCGGCGCCCGACAGCCGCGTCAGCACCAGCTCGCGCTCGGCGCGGTCCAGCAGTTCGACCTCCGAGAGCCGCCGGGTGGGATCGCTGGTCATCGCCACCAACACACGCTGGAATCGGTCCAGCAGCGAGGCGATGCCGGCGGGGTCGAACACGTCGGCGTCGTATTCGACGTGCAGCCCGAGTTCGCGACCGGGCAGGGCCTCGACGGTCAGTGGGTAGTGGTTGTACTCCCGGTTGGTGAACTCGGCGATGGCCAGCCCATCGGGGCCCAGCGTCATGCCGCTCTCGACGGGGTAGTTCTCGTAGACGAACAGCGTGTCGAAGAGTTGATCGTGACCCGTGACGCGGTGAATTTCGCTGAGCGCGAGGTGCTGGTGCTCGAGCGCGTCGTTGTGGCTGCTCTGCAACTGGGCCAACAGGTCTGCGGTGGTGGTGCTCGCGCGGATGTCGGCGCGTACCGGCACCGTGTTGATCAGCAGCCCCACCATCTGTTCGGCGTCGTCGACCTCCAGTTGGCCGACGCGCGATCGCGGGGTGCCGAAGACGACGTCGTGCTGGCCGGTCAGGGAGGTCAGCACCACGGCCCAGGCCGCCTGCAGGACGGTGCTGACGGTGGTGTGGCAGGAGCGCGCCAGGTCGGTCAGGGCCTCGGTGATTTGCTCAGGCACACAGGACTTTTCGAAACCGCGGTCGCCTTGGCCCAGCCGGTCCTGCGGTCCGACCAGGGTGGGTGTTTCGAAGCCGGACAGCAGCTGGCCCCAGGCGTCCCGGGCGGCGTCGAGGTCTCGATCGGCCAGCCAGGTGAGGAATGCCCGGTAGGAGCCGGCGGCGGGCAGCCGCTGGCCGTAGTAGCTGGTGAAGATTTCCCGCAGCAGGATCGGCAGCGACCAGCCGTCGAGCAGGATGTGATGGTTGGTCAACACGAACCGGTGCCGGCCGGCCGCAGTGCGGATCAGCGCCACACGGAACGCGGCCTGCCCCGACAGGTCGCGCACCGCCGCGCGCTCGGCGGCGCACAGCTGCTCGATCCGCCGGTCGGCGTCGGTACCGTCCAGATCGAGGTACTGCCACTGCACCACCGGATCGGCGGGGATGATCTGGACCGGCTCGTCGTAGCGGTCGCAGAACAGCGCCGCCAGGTGTGGATGCCGGTTGACGACGGTGTGCACGGCGTCGCGCAGGCGGTCGGGGTCAAGCGGCCCGGTGAGGGTGAAGTCGAGCTGCACGGCGTACATGTCGTCGCTGCCCTGCGCGGTGCTGGAGTGAAAGAGCAGTCCCTGTTGCAGCGGGGTCAGCGGCAGGATGTCGGCGATGTGGTGCTGGGTCGCCAGCTCGTCGATCTCGTGCTGGCTCAGCCGGGCCGGCGCGATGTCGGACGGGGTCAGGCCGCCGCCGCCGGCGCGCACATGCGCGCACACGCCGGCCAGGGCCTCGAACCACAGCCGGCTCAACCGGGTGATCTGTGCCGTATCGAGAACCGATGGCGCCCAAGTCCATTCGGCGTGCAGGTGGGGTCCGGTGCCGGTGTCGATGGTGCCGGCGTTGAGCTCGACGGTGTGCATCAGCGGCATCGGCACCGCCGCGGCGGCCCCGATCAGGGACAGGCCCTCCTGGCTGATGCGCCAGCCCTCGCCCGCCGAATCAGACGCCGCGCCTTGGCGTCCCAGGTAGTTGAAGGCGATCGACGGGTCGGGGCCGGCCAGCTCGACCTCGGTGTTGAGGTAGCGCAGCAATCCGTAGGTCAGCGGATCCGGCAGGGCGCGCAGCTGCTCTTTGGCGTGTTTGATCACCGCGCCCAGCGCGGGGTCACCGGCCACCACCTGGGCCCACTCGAGCCCGGCCACGCCCAGTGCCACCGGGTATTTGGTGGTGAACCAACCGACGGTGCGGGACAGGTCGATGTCCGCGGCCAGTTCCTCGTGCCGCCCGTGGCCCTCGACGTCGATGCCGATCGCGTCGGCGCCACCCAGGAATTCCGCCCAGGCCAGGCCGAACGCGATCAGCAGGATGTCCTGGATGCCGGCGTGGAACGCGGTCGGCACGTCGCCGATCAGCGCGCCGGTCGTCTCGGCATCCAGTTCCACCGACAACCGCCCGGCTGAGGCGTAGGTATCCACCTCGGGGCTGGCCGCCGGCAGCGCGGGGGGCGTGGCGGTCACCTTCTTCCAGGCACCCAGCTTGCTGACGACCTCGGGGCGATGCGCGTGCTCGGCCAGCACCGCCGACCACCGGGCGAACGACGTTCCCGCCGGCGCCAGCTCCACCGGCTGCCCCGCGCTGTGCAGCGCCCAGGCAATGTTGAGGTCTTCCAACAGGATCCACCACGACACGGCGTCGACGGCCAGGTGGTGAATGATCACGGCCAACTGGCCGGTGGCCTCGAGCCACAGCGCGCTCAGCATCACCCCGGCGGCCGGCTCCAGCCGAGCCCGCGCGTCGGCCAGCGCCTCGTCGGACAGCTCGTCCACCGATCGCAGGCAGTCCTGCGCCCGCACCGACCCGGGCTCGGGCACCCGCAGCGACCAACCGCCGGCCTCGTCGTCATCGACGCGCAGCCGCAGCATGGCGTGCCGATCCACCAAGGCCTGCAACACGATTGCGACGTCGGCCTCGGTCACCCCGGCCGGGGCCTGGACCATGACGGTCTGGTTGAACTGATCGATCGGGCCGCCGGCGCTTTCGATGTCGCGCAGCCACCGCATGATCGGGGTGGCCAGCACCGGGCCGACGCCCTCGTCGACGACCTCGGCGGCCCCGTCGCTGACGCCGGCCACCCGGGCCAGCCGGGCCACGGTCTGTTCGACGAAGACGTCTCGTGGCCGGCACGTCAGGCCGGCGGCGCGCGCTCGCGCCACGACTTGCAACGACAGGATGCTGTCGCCGCCCAGTTCGAAGAACGACTCGTCCACGCCGACCCGCTGCACGCCGAGCACCTCGGCGTAGATGCCCGCCAGGATTTCCTCGACGGCGTTGCTCGGCGCGCGATACTCGCCCGTGCTGTATTCGGGCACCGGCAGAGCGCGGGTGTCCAGCTTGCCGTTGGACGTGAGCGGCAGCGCGTCCAGGCCGACCACCGCGGCCGGCACCAGGTGCGCCGGGAGCCGGTCGGTCAACGCGGTGCGCGCCTCGGCCGGGTCGGCGGTCCCGGTGACGTAGCCGACCAGACGTTTGTCGCCGGGCCGGTCCTCGCGGACGATCACCACGGCCTGCTCGACGTCGTCGAGTGCGGCCAGCGCGGCCTGGACCTCGCCGAGCTCGATGCGGTAGCCGCGGATCTTGACCTGCTCGTCGGCCCGGCCCAGGTAGCGCAGCTGACCGTCGGCATCCCAGCACGCGAGGTCGCCGGTGCGGTACATCCGGGCGCCCGGCGCGCCGAACGGGCACGCCACGAACCGCGACGCCGTCAGCCCGGCCCGGCCCACATACCCGGTGGCCACCCCGTCGCCGGCCACATACAGCTCACCGACGACGCCCGGCGGGAGCGGACGCAGCCAGCCGTCGAGCACGAACAGGGCGGCGCCGTCCACCGGGGACCCGATCGGCGGGATGCCGGATCCCGGCCGCAGCGGGGCGCTGATCGCCACACACATGGTGGTCTCGGTCGGGCCGTAGGCGTTGACCATCACCCGGCCGGGCGCCCACTGGTCCACCACCTCGGCCGGGCAGGCCTCGCCGACCACCGCCAGCGCCACCGACTCCAGCCCCTTCGGCGACAGCATCGCCACCGCCGACGGTGTCTGCGTCAAGACGCTGACTTTCTCGCCCACCAGCACGTCGTGGAACTCGTCGGGGGAACGGGTTATGTCTTCGGACACCACCACCAGGCGGCCGCCGCGCAGCAGCGCGCCGAAGATCTCCCAAACCGACACGTCGAAGGCATACGAGTGGCACTGCGACCACACGCCGGCGGCGGGCAGGCCCGCGTCCAGCGAACCGATCAGCTGCGTCACGTTGCGATGAGTCACCACAACGCCTTTGGGGACGCCCGTGGTGCCCGAGGTGTAGATCAGGTAGGCGATATCGGCCGGGTCGGGCACCGACAGCGCCGTCGCGGGCCGGGCGTCGATGCGCGGATCGTTGACGTCGACGACGGTAGTGCCGAGGCCGTCGAACCGCTGCGCCAGATCGGCGGTCGTCACCACGGCGACCGGCTGCGCGTCGGCAAGCATGAATTCGATCCGCGTCCCCGGCGACGACGGGTCGATCGGCAGGTAGGCCGCCCCGGTCTTGAGCACCGCGAGGATACTCGCGACCGCCTCGGCGGACCGCGAAAACATCAGCGCCACAGTCTGTCCCGGGCCAGCGCCGTGGGCCACCAGGTGATGCGCCAACCGGTTCGACGCCGCATCGAGTTCGCGGTACGTCACCGATGCGCCCTCGCACGCCAGCGCCACCGCCTGCGGCGCCCGGCTCACCTGCGCGGCGAACAACTCGGGCACCGACATCGGCGCGGTCGCCGAATCGGTCAAAACCGCTGTGTTGCCAACCTCTTTCAACCGGGCACGTTCGTCGGCATGCAGCACGTCCAACGACGACAACTGCCGGTCCGGACCGGCGGCGATGGTCGCCAGAATCCGCTGCAGCCGCTCCCCCAGATCCGAGACGTCGAAGTTGGCGAAGGGTTGCCCGGTGCCGACCGTGCTCAGGAACTGCTGATCGCCGAATCCGAGGAAAAACAGCCCGAAATGGCCCACCGGGCCGAAGCTGGTGTACTTCGCGGTCGCCGGGACGTCGCCCAGGCTGAGCGTAAGGCGCGCCGGCACGAAGTTGACGACGACGCGGTTGGGCGCCTGCCTGGGTCCGTTGAAGTGGCCTTCGCCGTCCAGCGTGCGCGTCGGAAACTGCTGATGCCGCAACGCTTCTCGTGACCGCGCATCGACCTGCCGGCAGAAGTCGGCAAACGTCGTGTCCGGCGCAGCCTTCAGCACCAGCGGCACCACCCCGGCGAGCATGCCGGGATGCGTCTTGGACTCCGGATCGACTCGCCTGCTGACCGGGAAGTCGAGCACGACCTCGTCCGAGCCGTCGGCCGACCAACCGCGGACCAGCAGTGCGCACGCCGCCGTGAGCACCGAGGACCGGCGGATGCGCAGCGCCTTGGACAGCTCCTTGACCTTGCCGATGACGGCCTCGTCCAATTGGACTGGCGGAGAAGGCGAATACGGGTCCCGCCCATCGTCGGCGACCGTCGACGGGTAGTCCGCCCCGGCGCCCGATGGCCGGTGAGAGGCCCAATATTCCTGATCCTCAACGAATTTGGGAGATATCTCGTACTCCAACTCGCCGCTGGCGAGGTCGTGCAGCGACCCGAAGAAGGCGGGCGGAATCGGTTTCCCGGACGCAAGCGCGGAGTAGATCGCCGCGATCCGCCGGCCCACCAGGGCGATGCCCATCCCATCGATGGCGATGTGATGGCAGGTGGTGAACCAGTAGTACTCGTCGGGCGCGGTCCGGAACAGCGCGAACTTGATCATCGGGCCGGTGAGCGGCATCGGCGTCCGCTGAATCGACGCGGCGGTTTCGCGAACTTCCCGCTCCGGATCGCGTGAGTCGGTCAGGTCATAGAAGACCAGATCGACATCGTCGTACTCGACGGCCTTTTGGAAGACCTGGCCGTCCACCTCGAAGAACGAAGCCCGCAGGCTCTCAGCCTCATTGACCACATGTCGCATAGCCTCGTGCAACAAACCGGTGTCGATGGCGCCCTGGATATGGACGAGGACACCCAGCTGCCAAGCCACATCAAAGTAGCCCGTTTGCAGCGCCAGCCAGATGTCGAGCTGACCCCGCGTCACCGGAACAGCCCGGTCAACACGCTCCACTAAACGCCCCCCACCAAGAGTTCGACCCCGAAACCCTTCATACCGACACCGGTCTAATGATCACAAACCGGCGCGGTCAGCGTGTCGCGCAGACTTTTCGCCCGTATATCGGGCCAGGCTTCTTCGATGTAGTGCAGGCATGTGGCGCGGTCGGCTTCCCCAAAAACTACCCTCCAACCGGCGGGAATGACAGCGAAGGTCGGCCAAAGACTGTGCTGTTCTTCATTATTGACCAAGACGAAAAATTGGCCGTTGTCGTCATCGAACGGATTGAGCGACACCGATGGACCCCCTAACACCCGAGACGTAGATTTACCAAGCCGTGCTGCGGATAACCCCGAATATCGTTGCGGCGCTTGAGGATTGATCCGTCAAGCCCGGCCCGTATGTCGATCTGCCCAGGCGCCCGGCGTCAGCGCCGGTGAGCTCGGACGGCGGGGGCGGCGCGACGACATCATGGTCGCGGTGACCATTCCGGCACCTCGCCGACAGATAGCGTTCATCGGCAGTGCACTCCGCATGAGCTACCACTGCGACCGTCGGCGTCGCGATCCACGGAATCGACAATACCCAGCCAATACTGTGCCAAACATATGAATTCCGTTCTTGCATAACCGATCCGCAGTCATACTACTGTGCGCACCGATTTTTGCTGCTTAGCAAAAGTAACGTGTCATGGGTGCGCCAGGTGCACCTCCACTTCCCGAACGCGACGCCGGGTGCGATTTCGCTTGTCGACGCTGACCAGCGATCTTTGCCGCCATCCGCGGCCGAAAACCTCGCTTACGCATTCGCAAAATATTTGCCGGTGCGGTCGGCATGCGTCCAGTGCCGGCGCGCGTGACACCGGGACCACCGATTGAGTTCGGGTAGGCGTCCAGCCCGAGCGCTTTCAGCTGCGCGTTTGTGACTCTGCACTGGGGACCCCGGCCAGCAGGACGCGACGTAGCATCCGGCTGCCACCATGCAAAAACGTACGGACGCTTGCTAAAACGCGGCCGGCGGCGTGGCGAACCACTGATGGCGACCCCGGCCGCGCCATAGCTACACAGAGCCGAACCGGCCCACCGTGGCTGCCCCATCGCCTGTCCTCATCATTCGGATGTCGCCGAGTCGAATCCGCGCCTCAAGCCAGCCTCGCACGATTTGCCAGGGGCCGCTCAGCGCCATCCACGCGGGGCCGTAAACAGGCACGTTGTGATTGATGTCACGGCCATCCGGCACGGAAGATGTTCGCCGGTGCTCGGGCGTCGGCCCGGTCCGCTACCTCCGATGCGCGGCTTCGGCGATCCGAGCCGGGCGACGGTTCGGCACGCGGACCCCTCTCTCACCTGCCGCGCTGTCGTCGAGCGCCGAGCCCGAATCCGTTGACCACAACCGGGTTTGGCGCACACAGCGGATTCATAGCCGACTTTGCGGCACGCAAATACTCGAGTGCGTACTCGGGGAATGGCGGCGTTTAGACGCCGCCATCGACGGGTAGAGCCCCGAACCATGTGGGGGTCAGTGCTGGGCTTGGGGATCCTGGCTGCGCTCAATCCGGTCCGCCTCGGCCTCGCCTTATTGATGATCTCTCGACCGCGTCCCGGGGCGAGCCTGCTCGCCTACTGGCTCGGCGGATTGACGATATGCATACCCGAGTTGCTCGTCCCGCTGCTGCTGCTGAACTTCACGCCGATGTTCGCACACCTCGCGCACGGTTCGGCGTCCCCGTCGACGAGCTCGGCCCTCGGCAGGATTCAGATCGGCCTCGGTGTGGTCGTCCTGTCGGTCGCCGCACTGATGACGGTCCGCTTCCTCACCCGCCGACGGACACGCCAACCCGCGCCTGACGCCGACCGCACGCCGGAACTGTCGATGGTCTCGGGTGCACCGATCGCAATGCCGCGGCTGCTGACGCGGGTCCAGGAGGCGCCGGCCGACGACCCCTCCCGATTCCGGCGCCTGCTCGGCCGCGTCCACAGCGCCTGGGAAAGCGGGGCGTCGTGGGTGGCGTGGGTGATCGGCATCATCTCGGTGCCGGTCGACGGCGTCCTGTTCATCGTGGCGATCATCGCGGCCTCGGGTGCATCGGTGAGCGCGCAGGCCGGCGCGTCCGTCGCATTCGTCATGCTGATGTACGCCGTCGTCGAGATCATCCTGGTCGGCTACCTCGTCAGGCCGGCGCGAACGCAGTCCTTGCTGTTGGTGCTGCACGACTGGGTGCGCAGCTACCACCGGCAAATCCTGGTGGGCCTGTTCGCGGTGGTCGGGGTCTCGGAGCTGGCCCAGGGCCTGCACATCCTCTGAGCGGAACCGCTCACCGAATCAGGGCGTCCGGTGGCGGATCCGGGGCAACTCGCGCAGGATCGCGCTATGAAACGCGAAGTGGGCGCCGAACTCGAAGTCGACATCACCGCGGCCACGACGCTGGAGTTTCAGATCGCCGTGGCGCCGCATCCGCGAGCCGAGGTGTCCGAGTCGCTGCGCTTCGTCCTGGACGGACGGCCGATCACGCCCCTGGAGATCAGCGGGCTGCACGGCAACCGCATCCACAAGTTCGACGCCGCGGTGGGCACGCTGCGCGTCGACTACGAGGCGACCATCGTGGGTCACACCGATCCGGCTCCGGTGACCGAATACGACCAGTCGATGTACCTGCGGCCCAGCCGCTACGCCGAATCCGACAAGTTCTTCGGTTTCGCCGCAACCGAATTCGGAAATGACCGCGATGCCGCGGAGCTGCTGGAGCACGTGAGTTCCTGGGTAGGCACCCGGCTGAACTACGTGCCCGGCTCCAGCGATCCGATCGACGGGGCGGTGGACACGTTGCTCGCCGGCGAAGGTGTGTGCCGGGACTACGCGCACCTGGTGGTGGCGCTCCTGCGAGCGGTCAGCGTCCCGGCCCGGGTGGTGTCCGTGTACGCGCCGGGCGTGTACCCGATGGACTTTCACGCCGTCGCGGAGGCGTTCGTCGACGGGCACTGGCGCGTGGTGGACGCGACTTTGCTGGCGCCACGGCAGACGCTGGTGCGGGTGGCCACCGGCCGCGACGCCGCCGACACGGCGTTCCTCGACAATCACAAAGGTGCGGTCACGCTGAATCGTCTGGTCGTGAGCGCCGTGGTGGACGGCGAGTTGCCCCGGGACTCGATCGACCACCTGGTTTCCATCCGCTGAAATCGCCTGTGCCACAGCATGATCGCGGCGTGCCGGTAATCAGCCGGACTTGTCGTCGTCGGAATCTTTCTGGTCGTCGGAGTCCTCGTCCTCGTTATCGGAGTCACCGTCGTCGTTGTTATCGGAGTCCTCGTCGTCGGAGTCCTCGTCCTCGTCGCCGGAGTCGTCCTTATCGTCGGAATCCTTCGACTTGTCGCCGGAATCCTTCGACTTGTCGTCGGAGTCCTCCGACTTGTCATCCGACTCGTCCGCCTCGTCGGCCTTGTCTGCGTACTTCGTCAAAAGCCCGGCGAGTTGCCGGGCCTCTTGGGGTGATAGCAAATCGTCGAATATCCGCTCGTCGCCCTCAGAGATGCGCTCGAGGTACACCGTGTTGCCCTCGGCCCCGACATCCCAGCGGCCTCCTTCCTGACGAACCATCCGATGCCGCCTTTCGACTAGTGAACTGGTACAAACCGGACACGCGTGCGCGCTTGGGTGTTGCTTACCCACTTTTGCTGGAGCCGACGACCAATAGGCTGGTGTTTTGAACGCCCGAGCTTCGGAGGTAACGACATGCCTGCACCGTCTGCCGAGGTCTTCGATCGCCTGCGTCAGCTGGCCGCGATCAAAGACGCCACCGCACGTCAGACCAAGACGATCGACGAGGTCTTCACCGGCAAGCCGCTGACCACGATCCCGATCGGCACCGCCGAAGACGTCGAAGCCGCATTCGCCGAGGCGCGGGCGGCCCAGGTCGCCTGGGCGAACCGCCCGGTCGCCGAGCGCGTCGAGATCATCGCCCGCTACCGCGACCTCGTCATCGAGAACCGCGAGTTCCTGATGGATCTCCTGCAGGCGGAGGCCGGCAAGGCCCGCTGGGCGGCGCAGGAGGAAATCATCGATCTGGTGGCGAACGCGAACTACTACGCGGGCGTCGCGGCCGACCTGCTCAAGCCCCGCACGGTGCCCGCGCTGCTCCCCGGCATCGGCAAGACCACGGTCGGTTACCAACCCAAGGGCGTGGTCGGGGTGATCTCGCCGTGGAACTACCCCATGACGCTGACGGCGTCCGACTCGGTGCCGGCGCTGCTGGCCGGCAACGCGGTGGTGCTCAAGCCCGACAGCCAGACGCCCTATTGCGCGCTCGCCTGCGCCGAGCTCCTGTACAAGGCCGGCCTGCCCCGCGCGCTCTACGCGATCGTGCCCGGGCCGGGCTCGGCGGTGGGCACCGCGATCATCGACAACTGCGACTACCTGATGTTCACCGGCTCGACCGCCACCGGCAGGCAGCTCGCCGAACACGCGGGCCGTCGCCTGATCGGGTTCTCGGCCGAACTCGGCGGCAAGAACGCGATGATCGTCACGCGGGGCGCCAATCTCGACAAGGCCGCCAAGGCGGCCACCCGCGCGTGTTTCTCCAACGCGGGCCAGCTATGCATCTCCATCGAGCGCATCTACGTCGAGAAGGACATCGCCGACGATTTCATCGGCAAATTCGGCGCCGCGGTGCGAAACATGAAGCTGGGCACCGACTATGACTTCTCGGTGGACATGGGCAGCCTGATCTCCGCCGGCCAGCTGGACACCGTGACCGACCATGTGGAGGACGCGAAAGCCAAGGGCGCCAAGGTGATTGCGGGCGCGAAGGCGCGTCCCGACATCGGCCCCCTGTTCTACGAGCCGACGGTGCTGACCGATGTCACGCCCGAGATGGAGTGCGCGGCCAACGAGACGTTCGGTCCGCTCGTCTCGATCTACCCCGTCGCCGACGTGGACGAGGCCGTCGAGAAGGCCAACAACAGCGACTACGGGCTCAACGCCAGCGTGTGGGCCGGCTCCTCCGCCGAGGGTCAGCAGATCGCCGCCCGGTTGCGGTCGGGGACGGTGAACGTCAACGAGGGTTACGCCTTCGCCTGGGGCAGCCTCAGCGCGCCGATGGGCGGGATGGGCCAGTCCGGTGTCGGCCGCCGGCACGGCCCCGAGGGCCTGCTGAAGTACACCGAATCGCAGACGATCGCGACCGCGCGGGTGTTCAATCTCGATCCGCCCCTGGGCATTCCGGGGAAGGTGTGGCAGAAGTCGCTGCTGCCGATCGTGCGGACGGTGATGAAGATCCCCGGCCGGAACTGACTTCGCGGCGGGCCGATTCACCCGTTGACCCCGATCTACTACCGCGCGTAGTATCCGGGCTACCCCATCATGCACAAGGAGGTGCACTGTGAGGTGGAGTTTCGCCCAGATCGGGCTGCTGATCATCTGCGCTTTTCACGTCGTCCAGGCGGTGATCGGCTTCATCATGAATCCCAGCTTCGCCACCGGCCCCACCGCGCCGACCGTGCAGCTGCTCGGAATGGACTACAACGGCTGGCACGCCGTCGCCGGTCTGGCGCTGTTCGCCCCGGGCCTGGTGTTCGCGCTGCGCAAGTCATGGTCGGTGCTGTATCTGCTGCTCGCCGCGATAGCCGGTGCGCTGCCCGGCATTTGGGCCTTCTTCTCCCATCAGGTCGCGTTCGTCTTCACCTTCCCCAACAACACGACCGACGCGGTGGTGCACCTGGTGACCGCCACGGTGATGGTCGCGGTGGCGGCCGTGCAGATCCGGATGGACGGCGGTCTCAAAAGCTCGCTCGCCGATCTCCGGAAAGCGCCGTAACGCCAAACCCTCACCCCCGGGCCATTTGAGTTCACATCGCCGCCGCTGCGGGTAGTCATCCGGTCGACGAAGGAGGTTGCGATGGCCAAGCAATCGGACAAGGACGACGACGAGCCCAAGGGCGGTCGTCCCGGCCCCGCGGATCATGGGCGCGAAGGCGGGATGGCGACCCGCGAGAACGCGCCCGAACTCACCGAGCCGGACCGCGAGGACTGACGGCGTGACGGCATGACGCCGCCCAAATCGGATCGCGTTTCGCGCGGTCAGCGGGGGCGGGTGGCCGGGATGTCACCGTCACGACGAAAATGGATGGATGCCGTCTGAACAGGCGCCGCCGCCGCCGCAATCGGCGCCGGGCTGGTATCCCGATCCCGCAGTAGGCCACGGGCTGCAGCGCTACTTCGACGGCACCAGCTGGACCAGCGAGTGGGCCTTCACCGCGGACCCGCCGAAGAAGGGCCTGCCCGGCAAGGCGGTCCTGGCGCTGGCCGCGCTGTGCGTCCTGGTGCTGCTCATCATCGTCGGCAAGAGCTGGGTTTTCGACCCGAAGAAGGACGGCCGATCGGCCGAGTCGAGCAGTTCGGCCACGGCGGGGCCGGCCGAGGCGCCGTCGACGCCGGCCGGTCCCAAAAAGCCGGACGGCGTCACCTTCACCGTCGCGCCGGGCCCGAATGGTGACGTGGTCGACGCCAAGTTCGCCATTCGGGACAACTACACCGAGCAGATGATCAAGGACGGCGCCCGGCTGGACACCATCGGCATTCTCAAGTACGCGCGGGCGACCTACCCCGACGCGTCCGCGGTGAACGTGCAGGGCACCTTTCCGATGACCGACCCGTACGGCAACACCTCGACCCAGGTCGCCATCGACCTCACGTATTCGCGGGCCACGCTGGACAAGATCAACTTCGACGGCATCAACAAAGCCAGCATCTGGGAGATCCGCGACTCCGGCACCGTCCTGCCGGCCTTCCAGCCATAGATCGGTCGTCCGTGGCCGCTAAGTGCAGTACTGCCCGTTGATCAGGCAATTCTGCGGTGGCGAGAAGGGACCGGTCAGCACGCCCCTGAAACCGCCCGTGGCCGAACCCCCGGGGGGAATGCTGCGATTCCAGTTCGCCGGGGTCAGAACATAGTGCGTGCCGGATTGGGTAACGGTGCTGTTCCAGGTGTGCAAGACGGATTCGCTCGCCGGCAAGTCGAATTCCAGCTTCCAATCGGTGAGCGGCGCCATGCTCGCGTTGGTGACGGAGAAGCGGGCGATGAAACCGGTCTGCCACGCATGGTCCACCGACAACGTCGCCGTGGCGGCGGCCGCGTGGGCCGCGGGAGCGATGCCGAGCCCCAGGACGGCAACCGTCGACGCCGATGCGAGTACGTGAAACGCTGCGCGCCAGCGGTTCACGCGATGTGTGCCTCCGCCCATGACTGCCAACATTAAAACCGCGGGGGCGATATCGGCCGGCGCGTCGCGGGTAAGCTGCCGTACCTTTGCCCAACCGAAACCGTCGTGAAATCTTCTCGCCTCGGCGCGGGCCGGCGCACCCGGGTACAGGCCACAACCGCCGCTGACCTGTGGTCGGGCTGACAGGATTTGAACCTGCGACCACTTGACCCCCAGTCAAGTGCGCTACCAAACTGCGCCACAGCCCGCGCGCCGGCGCGTGCACCGGCAGCAGGTCGAAAGCCTACCGTAACCGGGCGGCCGCCCCGCCAGGCGACCTCCGCCGGCGGGCGACAGAAGACCAATAGGTGAATCGCAAACGTGCTAGCGCCGGTGCTAGCGGCTTTGAGAAGCACCTATTGGTCTGAAGAGAGCCGGAAACATCGCCGGCGCCCCGAAAACCGCGCCGACACCTCAGCGCCGCCGCGCTCCCCGCTTCTCGCGCACCCGCACGTTGATCCGGATCGGCGACCCCTCGAACCCGAAGGCCTCGCGCAGCCGGCGCTCCAGAAAGCGCCGGTATCCGGCCTCCAGAAACCCGGTGGTGAACAGCACGAACGTCGGCGGCCGGGCGGTGGCTTGGGTGGCGAACAGGATGCGCGGCTGCTTGCCGCCACGCACCGGCGGCGGGGTGGCCGCCACCACCTCTTTGAGCCAGGAATTGAGCGGGCCGGTCGGAATCCGCGCATCCCACGATGCCAGCGCGGTCTCCATCGCAGGCACCAGCTTCTGCAGCGCCCGGCCGGTCTTGGCGGAGATGTTGACCCGCGGCGCCCACCGCAGCTGCACCAGTTCGCGGTCGATCTCGCGCTCCAGCATCTCGCGGCGGTCCTCGTCGACCAGGTCCCACTTGTTGAAGGCCAGCACCAGGGCGCGGCCGGCCTCGATGACCATCGACAGCACCCGCTGGTCCTGCTCGGTCAGCGGCTCCGATCCGTCGATCAGCACGATCACCACCTCGGCCGCGTCAATGGCCGAGTGGGTGCGCACCGAGGCGTAGAACTCGTGCCCGCTGGCCTGGCCAACCTTTCGCCGCAAGCCCGCGGTGTCGACAAACCGCCAAACCTTGTCATCCAGCTCGATCAGCGAGTCCACCGGATCCACCGTCGTTCCGGCGACGTCGTGCACGACCGAGCGCTGGTCCCCGGCCAGCTTGTTCAGCAGCGAGCTCTTGCCCACGTTGGGCTTGCCGACCAGCGCCACCCGCCGCGGTCCGCCGGACGTGGGCGCCACCTCGGACACCTCGGGCAGCGCGGCCAGCACCGCGTCGAGCAGATCCGCCACGCCGCGGCCGTGTATGGCGCTGATCGCGTGCGGCTCACCGAGCCCCAGTGACCACAGCATCGCGGCGTCCGCCTCGACCTTGTCGCTGTCAACCTTGTTGGCCGCCAAGAAGACCGGCTTGCCCGACCGCAGCAGGATCCGGGCGGCGGCCTCGTCGGCCGTGGTGGCGCCGACGACGGCGTCGACCACCAGGATCACAGCATCGGCGGTGCGCATCGCCACCGAGGCCTGGTCGGCCACCAGCTGCTGCAGGCCCTTGGCGTCGGGCTCCCATCCCCCGGTGTCCTGCACGATGAACCGGCGCCCGGTCCACAGCGCGTCGTAGGACACCCGGTCGCGGGTGACGCCCGGGACGTCCTGCACCACCGCTTCGCGCCGCCCCAGGATCCGGTTGACCAGTGTCGACTTGCCGACGTTGGGCCGGCCGACCACCGCCACCACGGGCGCCGGGCCGGCCTCCTCCTGTTCGTCCAGGCCGAAATCGACGGATTCCCAGTCGCTTTCGTCACTCCACGTGCCGTCTTGGGTCACCGCACCGCTCCGCTTCGCTGCTTGACCAGGTCCCGCAGGTGCGAAATCACCTGGGCCTCGGTCATCTCGCTGGTGTCGACGACGAGTGCGTCGGGCGCCGCGCGCAGCGGCGACACCGCCCGGGTCGAATCCAGATGGTCGCGGCGGCGGACATCGGCGAGCACCGCCTCGTAGTCGTCGGCCAGCCCGGCCGCCACGTTCTGTTCGTTGCGCCGCCGCGCCCGGGTCTCGGCCGACGCGGTCAGGAAGATCTTGACGGGCGCGTCGGGCAGGACGACGGTGCCGATGTCGCGCCCCTCGACCACGACATCGCCTGGCCCAGCGGCCATCTCGCGCTGCAGCTCGACCAGCCTGGCGCGCACGGCCGGCACCGCCGACACCGCCGAGACGGCGCCGGTGACGGCATCCCCGCGAATCTCGGTGGAAACGTCCTCGCCGGCAAGCAAACACCGATCGCCGTCCACCGACAGCTGCGCCGTCGACCCGATCCCGCCGACCGCGTCGGCGTCGCCCGGGTCGATGCCCGCGCGCAGCACGGCCAGCGTCACCATCCGGTACATCGCCCCGGTGTCGAGATAGCGTGCGCCGAGCGCTTGCGCCAATCCCCTTGACACCGAGGACTTTCCGGTACCCGCCGGGCCGTCGATGGCAACGACCATTCCACTCACAGGCCCACCGCCTTGTATAGCTGGCCGATCTCGTGATGAGCCAACGCCCGGAAGGTGCCCGGTCGCTGCTTACCCAGCGAGACGGGCCCGATGTCGGTGCGCACCAACGACTCCACCGGGAATCCCGCCGCCGCCAGCAGCCGGCGCACGATGCGATTGCGCCCCTCGTGCAACGTCACCCGCACCAGCGTCTTGCCGGGAATGGCGTCCACCACCGCGAATTCGTCGACCTTGGCCGCCCCGTCGTCCAACTCGATCCCCGCGCGCAGCTTCTTGCCGAGCCCACGCGGCACCGACCCGGTCACCGTCGCCAGATACGTCTTGGGCACCTCGTGGGACGGATGCATCAACCGATGCGCCAGCTCGCCGTCGTTGGTCAGCAGGATCAGCCCCTCGGTGTCGGCGTCCAACCGCCCGACGTGAAACAGGTTCTTGTTGCCGCGGACCTTGCGCTCGACCAGATCGCCGATGCACGGGCGGCCGCGGTCGTCGGACATGGTCGAGTGCACACCGCGCGGCTTGTTCAGGGCCAGATACACCTGCGAGTCGTCGAGGACCACCCGGGCCCCGTCGACGCGGATCACCGAGGAGTCCGGGTCGACGCGGGTGCCCAGTTCGGTCACCACCTGCCCGTCGACCTCGACGCGGCCGTCGATGATCAACTTCTCGGCGGCCCGCCGCGACGCAATTCCGGCCTGCGACAACACCTTCTGCAGCCGGATCCCCTCAGCTTCGTGCATCAATCCTGGTCCACGTCGAAGGTCAGCGCCTGATCGGGCGATGGACCGCCCGAGAGTTTGATGAAACGTGGCTCGCTGTCCAGGGATTCGGATAGGTCCTCGATCGTGTCGACGTCGGGAAGCAGCGGCGCGATGTCCGGCAGGTCCGAAAGCGAGGTCAACCCGAGGCGTTCCAGGAACAGGTCGGTGGTGGCGAACGTCACCGCGCCGGTGTCCTCGTCGGCCCCGGCCTCGGTGATCAGGCCGCGCGCCAGCAGCGTGCGCATCACCGCGTCGACGTTGACGCCGCGCACCGCGCTCACCCGCGCACGGGTCACGGGCTGGCGGTAGGCGACCACGGCCAGCGTCTCCAGCGCGGCGCGGGTGAGTTTGGATCGCGCGCCGTCCAGCAGCAGCTTCTCGACATAGGGCGCGAACCGGGCGCGGGTGTACATCCGCCAGCCCTCGCTGTTTTTGCGCAGGTCGATGCCGCTGTCCCGCTCGGTGAGTTGCTCGGCCATCTCCTGCAGCTTGGTCGCGATCCGGTACACCGGCTGCCCGGTGGCCGACGCCAGCGCCTCCGCGGTGACCGGGGTGTCCACCACCAGCAGCAGCGCCTCGAGCACCGAGCCGAGTTCCTCGGATTCCATCGGCGCGACCTCGGCGATGTCCGGGATGCCGTCATCGAGTACGACGTCGGGCAGATCTTCAGTCATTACTCGTCTCGTATTTCGGTGGTCGGACACTCCCCGGTCCAGGCAATTTGGAGCACGCCAAGCGGCTCTGACTGGTCGAATGCTACCGCCCGCGACCGATACAGTTCGAGCAGCGCCAGGAAGCGCCCGACCACCTCCATCGACGCCTCACAGTCGGCGACCAGCTCGGAGAACGTCGCCCACGCGCCGCTGCCTCGCGCCTGAAGGATGTCCAGCAGCTTTTTGGCCTGCTCGGGGACCGACACCTGCACCTGGTGCAGGTGCGCGACGGACACCGTCGGCACGGGCCGCGGGCTGAACGCGATCGCGGCGATCTGGGCGAACCGTTCGGCGTCGACGCCGATCATCACCTCGGGCAGCAGTTCGGTGAACCGGTCCTCCAGCGACACCGAGCGCGGATAACTGCGCAGCGCGGTGGCCTCGAGCTCCGCGAACATCTCGGCGACGTGCTTGAACGCCCGGTACTGCAGCAGCCGGGCGAACAGCAGGTCGCGCACCTCCAGCAGCGCCAGATCTTCGTCGTCGTCGACCTGCCCGGCCGGCAGCAGCCTTGCCGCCTTCAGATCCAGCAGGGTCGCGGCGACCACCAGGAACGCGGTGGTCTCCTCCAGCTCGAGCTGCGGGCCGATTTCGCGGGTGTAGGCGATGAAGTCGTCGGTGACCTGGTGTTCGACACCGTCATCACCCGGACCGTGCGATTCCCGGAGACCAGCGTCGCCGGCGAACCCATCACCACGTGGGCCCCGCGCTCCACCGGCGCCATCGCCTATCGCGCGCTGGCCCGCGAATTCATCGACCGATTCGGCGCGTGAACGCGGCCGCAACCGGTGAGGCGCCACAGCAGAACGGCTACGGGGCTGGCTTCCAAGTCCGCCTGACCAATTTCGAGGGCCCGTTCGACCTGCTGCTGCAGCTGATCTTCGCCCATCGCCTCGACGTGACCGAGGTGGCGCTGCACCAGGTCACCGACGACTTCATCGCCTACACCCGCGAAATCGGCCCGCAGCTCGAGCTGGAGGAGACCACCGCGTT
>NZ_LZMG01000006.1:0-7628 GCF_001673615.1 Mycobacterium sp. 1245499.0 | reverse complement strand
GGAGGTGCGCGAGGTCAACTTCGGCGTCGACGGCAAGAACCTGCTGGAGCGGATCTCCCTGGTCGCGCGGCCGGGCACGCTCACCGCGCTGATCGGCGGGTCGGGCGCGGGCAAGACCACCCTGTCGCGGCTGATCGCCGGGTACGCCACCCCGTCGTCGGGAACGGTCACCTTCGAGGGCCACGACATCCACACCGAATACGCGTCGCTGCGCACCAGGATCGGCATGGTCCCGCAGGACGACGTCGTGCACCGCCAGCTCACCGTCAGCCAGGCGCTCGGCTACGCCGCCGAGCTGCGCCTGCCGCCCGACACCAGCAAGGCCGACCGCGAACAGGTCGTCGCCCAGGTGCTCGACGAGCTGGGCCTGACCGAGCACGCGGACACCCGGGTCGACAACCTGTCCGGGGGCCAGCGCAAACGCGCCTCGGTCGCGCTGGAACTGCTGACCGGTCCGTCGCTGCTGATCCTCGACGAGCCGACCTCCGGGCTGGATCCGGCCCTGGATCTACAGGTCATGACCATGCTGCGACAGCTCGCCGACGCCGGCCGCGTCGTGCTGGTGGTCACCCACTCGCTGACCTACCTCGACGTCTGCGACCAGGTGCTGCTGATGGCGCCCGGCGGCAAGACGGCGTACCTGGGCCCGCCCGGCCAGATCGGCGCGGCCATGGGCACCACCAACTGGGCGCACATCTTCGCCAAGGTGGGCGCCGATCCCGACGAGGCCAACCGCCGCTTCCTCGCGCAGAACAGGCCGCCGCCGCCCACCCGGACCGAGGCGCCGGCCGAACTGGGCACCCCGGCGCACACCAGCAAGCCCCACCAGTTCTCCACGATCGCCCGCCGCCAGGTCCGGCTGGTGGTCGCCGACCGGGCCTACTTCGCCTTCCTGGCGGTGCTGCCGTTCGTGATGGGCGCGCTGTCGTTGACGGTCCCCGGCAGCGTCGGGTTCGGCTACGCCGATCCGGTCAGCGAGTCGGCCGGCGAGGCGGGGATGATCCTGACCCTGCTCACCATGGCGGCGGCGTTCATGGGCACCGCGCTGACCATCCGCGACCTGATCGGCGAGCGGCCGATCTTCCGGCGCGAACAGGCGGTCGGCCTGTCCAGCACGGCGTACCTGCTGGCCAAGGTCGCGGTGTTCTGCACGTTCGCGGTCATCCAGGCGGCCATCGCCACGGCGATCGTGGTGCTGGGCAAGGGCCCGCCGACGCGGCCGGCGGTGCTGCTGGGGCATTCCAGTTTCGCGGCCACGCTCGAGCTGTTCGCCGGGGTCGCGGCGACGTGCGTGGCGTCGGCCATGCTGGGCCTGCTGCTCTCGGCGCTGGCGCGCTCCCATGAGCAGATCATGCCGCTGCTGGTGGTGTCGCTGATGATGCAGATGGTGCTCTCCGGCGGCATGGTGCCGGTCACCCACCGGATCTTCCTCGATCAGCTGTCCTGGCTGGTGCCCTCGCGGTGGGGGTACGCGGCGCAGGGGTCGACGGTCGACCTGTGGACGGTGTCACCCGGCCCGCAGAGCCCGCGGGACAGCCACTTCCAGCACACGCCGGCGGCCTGGCTGTTCGACATGGCCATGCTCGCGGTGCTCACGGTCGGCTACGCCGCGCTGGTGCGGTGGCGCATCCGGCTCACCCGCTGAGCGATCAGCCGCTGATGGCTCAGCCGTCGAGCCCCGCGTCCAGCCGCAGCCCGTGGGCGAGCGCGAAGGCCACGGCCTGGTCCACGTCGACGCGGGCGCCGGCTAGCGCGGCCGTCGTCCACAACGCGGGATCCACGGCCGCCCCGCGCAGGTCGGCGTCGTCCAATCGGGCGCCGGCGGTGCGCGCGCCCCCCAGGTCCGCGCCGCGCAGCACCGCCTTGCGCAGGTCGGCCTCCACCAGGCCGGCCTCGCGCAGCCGGCAGCCGCTCAGGTCGACGCCGCGCAGGTCGATGCCGCCGAGCACGGCCAGCGTGAAGTCCACCTCGTCGAACGTGATCGGCCGCAGCCGGCACTCGACGAACACCGACCCGAGCATCGAACACTGGGAAAAGGTGCTGTGCCACAACGACGTCCGGCGGAACGTGCAGTTGCGAAACGCCGAGCCGCGGTGCTGCGACTCGGCCAGGTTGGCACCGCTGAAGTTGCACTCGGTGAACACCACCCGCTCGGTCCGCAACCGGCTGAGGTCGTCGTCAGTGAAGTCGTGGCCCTCGAATTCTCGGTCGACCCACGGGGCGGTCAATTGGCCGACAGGCTGGCCAGGGCGTATTCGCTGACCGCGATCAGGGCATCGGTCGCCGACCGGCGATCCCTGGCGTCGACGGTGATCACCGGGATATGCGGCGGCAGGGTCAGCGCCTCGCGCACCTCGGCGACCGGGTAGCGGGGAGCGCCGTCGAACTCGTTGACCGCGACCAGAAACGGCAGGTTGCGGTGCTCGAAGAAGTCGACTGCGGCGAAGCTGTCCTGCAGGCGCCGGCAGTCGACCAGCACGACCGCGCCGATCGCGCCGCGCACCAGGTCGTCCCACATGAACCAGAAGCGGCGCTGCCCCGGCGTGCCGAACAGGTAGAGCACCAGGTCTTCGGCCAGGGTGATCCGCCCGAAATCCATCGCGACGGTGGTGGTCCGCTTGTCCGGGGTGGCCTCCAGCGCGTCGACGCCGGCCGAGGCGTCGGTGAGCATCGCCTCGGTGCGCAGCGGCATGATCTCCGACACCGCCCCGACGAAGGTGGTCTTGCCGGCCCCGAACCCGCCGGCGATCACGATCTTCGTCGACGCGTGGGCGCCGGAGTCGGGCTGCACCTCAGAGTGCGCGTAAGCCACGCAGTGTCCTTCCTATGAGTTCGGAGCGCTCATCCCTGCTCGAGCGCTCGGACAACGTCTTGTGCACCCGAAGGTAGCCGGACAGCACCAGATCTCCGACCAGGACGCGCGCGACGCCGAGCGGAAGGTCCAGGCGGGCCGAGATTTCGGCGACCGACGGGTGCTCGACGCACAGTTGGATGATTCTGCCTCTCGCGTCGTTGGGCGGCCACCGGTGCGCCAGCCCGGCCTGCAGCGCCTGAATCGGCGCTTCGAGGGGAAGGTCGACGTTGGTGTCGGTCCGTCCCGACGTCAGGGTGTACGGGCGGACCAGGTTCCCCTTACGGTGCGCCGGCCAGGTCTCGGGGGTGTCCATCGCGGGTCACGAGACGCTGGACCGGCGGGTCGACTGCACCACGCCGCCCACCCGTTCGACGAGGAGGGCCATCTCGTAGCCGATCTGACCGATGTCGCACGACGTCACGGCCAGCGTCGCCAGGTGCGAGCCGTCCCCGACCCGCATCAGCAACAGGTAGCCGTTCTGCATCTCGACCACCGACTGCAGCACCTGGCCGCCGTCGAACAGCTGCGCGGCACCGGTGGCGAGGCTGGCCAGCCCGGAGGCCACCGCGGCCAGCTGGTCGGCGCGTTCCCGCGGCAGGTGCTCGCTGGCGGCGATGGGCAGCCCGTCGACGGACACCAGCAGCGCGTGGGCGACGCCGGGGACCTCGCGGGCGAACCTGGTCACCAGCCAGTCCAGGGACCCGCTGTCGAATTTGTCGGGGGAACTCATTATTGGTCGGATCCTTGATCGGTGTCGCGGGCGTGCGAGCGTCCGGTGCGCACGCCGTCGAAATGGTTACTGAACGAGGCGCGAACCGCCTCGGGGTCGCGGGTGACGGCCGCGTGCTGGGGCTCCCGGTGCGACGGGGATCGGCCGCTGCGCTGCTGGTCGGGCTCGGCCGGTTCGCCCGCTGCGCCGCCGTTGGCGCCGCCGGGCACCAGCCGGGCGCCCGGGGTGCGCACCGGCAGGCCGTGGTCGGTGGTGTGCGCTTCGACGGGCTTGTCCTCGGCCGCCGCCGCCAGTGTCCAGCCCCGGTCCCAGACCGACTGCCAATCCAGGTCGGGGCTGTTGACCAGGTCGTGCGGGTCGCCCAGCATCTCCGAGAGCATCCGCCGGTAGATGACGTCGTCGTCGGCCGGGGTCGCCGACGTTTTCGGCGCCGACGGGATGGACGCGACCGGGGCGGGCCGCGCCGGCTGGTCCTGCCGGGGCTGCGTGCGGCCGTCGGCCTCCCGGGACCGGGCCGCGAAGAAGGCCGAGGTGTCCGACGCCGCCCGGGCCGGCGCGGGTTCGGGCGCCGGTGTCGGCTGGGGCGCCGATGCGGGCTTGGGCTCGGGTGTGGGCTTGGGCTCCGGCGCGGGCGCCGCCTTGGGGGCACTCTCCCACCAGGGGGTCGCCAGCTCGCGGCGCTGGCGGCGGGGCAGCTGCTCGGCGGGCGGCGCGGGGACTTCGGTGATGCCGCTGGAACCCGGGTTGCGGCGCGGCAGCAACGTGACCGACGGCCCGGACGCGTCCGGGGCGCTGCGCGCCGCCGGCTCGAGGGAGCCGTCGGGCCGCCCGGCGTCGTCGGCGGGCGCGGCGGTCGCGCTGGCCAGCTTGGCGCTCGGCGAGGAGACCCCCCGGATGTGGCGCGGCGCGGCCGACTCGGCGACGGCCGACCCGGCCAGCACCGTCGGCGGCAGGTAGATCTCGGCGGTGGTGCCGGAGCCCGACTCGTTGGCCGCCGGGCCGCGCAGGCCGACCCGGATGCCGTGCCGGGCCGCGATCCGGCCGACCACGAACAGACCCATGTGCCGGGCGTTGTCGGGGCTGACGTCGCCCCCGGCCTGCAGCCGCATGTTGGCCATCCGCCGGTCGGTGTCGTTCATCCCCAGACCGGAGTCGGCGATCCGCACCACGACGCCGCCTTGCGGATCCGAGCCGCCGCGCGAGGCCGAGATCCGCGCCGAGCTGGTCGGCGGCGAGTAGCGCAGCGCGTTGTCGATCAGCTCGGCTAACAGGTGGATGGCGCCGCCGGCGGCCGCGCCGATCAGTGAGCACTCGGGCAGCCCGGCGACTTCGACGCGGCGGTAATCCTCGACCTCGGAGACCGCGGCGTTGATCACCGTGGCCAGCGGCACCGGGTCGCGCTGGTCGCGGGCCAATTGCGCGCCGGCCAGCACCAGCAGGTTGGCGCTGTTGCGGCGCAGCCGCGCCGCCAGATGGTCGAGGCGGAACAGGCTGTCCAGGCGGTCGGGGTTGTCCTCGTTGCGTTCCAGCCGGTCGATGAGCGCCAGCTGCTGGTCCACCAGCGAGCGGCTGCGCCGCGACATGGTCTCGAACATGTCGTTGACCAGCAGCCGCAACCGCGCCTCGTCACCGGCCAGCAGCAGGGCCTGGGTGTGCAGCTCGTCGACCGCGTGCGCGACCTGGCCGATCTCCTCGGTGGTGTAGACCGGTAGCGGGGTCGGAATCGGTTCGGGCCCACCGGCTTTCAACCGGGCGATCTCCTCCTCGAGATCGGTGTGGGCGACTTTGAGCGCGCCGTCGCGCAGGATGCGCAGCGGCCGCACCAGCGCCCGCGCGACCAGCAGCACGACCGCCAACGCGATCACGATCGCGGCCAGCACCAGGACGGTGTCGGTGATCGCGGCCGAGCGGCGCTCGGCGGCCTGGGCGTGCACCGACTTGGTCACCGACGCGGTCGCGTTCTTGATGACCTGGTCGGCGATGTCGTCGGTGGTCTGGATCGAACGCAGCAGGTCGGCGTTGTCGACCAGCACGCTGGCCGGATCGGACATGATCGCCATCCGGCTCACCATCTGCTGTTGCAGGGTCTTGGCCTCCGGCGACCCGGCCCCCAGCACCTCGCTCATCCCGAACAGGGTCGAGGGTTCGGTGCCCGCCAGGGTGGTCATCGAGGTCCGCAGCTGCGGCTCGGGCAGTTCGGCCCCGCGGGTGACCAGGATTTTCTGCATCGTCATCTGGCCGCGGGCGCCCACCGCCCGGCTCAGGCCCTGCGCCTGGGCGCGGATCTTCTCGTCGTCGACGCGCACCGAGGCGTTGATGACGTCCTCGGCGGTCAACAGGATCGGCGCGTAGAGGGTGACCCGCTCCCGCAAACCGAGGGCGGGGTCGGCCGCCTTGTTGACCAGCATCTGCCCGCCGTCGAGCAGGTTGGTCACCCCGGAACGGACGTCGGAGTTGACGTCGGTGTCGTCCAGCCTGGATTGCAGTTCGCCCTTGCGCGCCTCGTAGTTCTTCTTGGCGCCGTCGACGTCGCGCCCGGTGGAGCCGGCCAGCAGCGCGACGTCGAGCGCGGACATGTATTTGGTGATGACCGGGACGACGTCGGCGCGGGTGGCGGCCAGCCGCAGGCCGGCCGCGTTGGCCATGGCGGCATTGATGCGCAGCACCCCGAAGACCGTCGCCAATGTCAGCGGGACCAGCACGATCGCCAGCACCTTCCAGCCGACCGGCCAGTTGGTCAGCGACCAGGACGGCGGGCGCTTGGCCGGCGCCGCGTCCGCCCCGCCCACCGGCGCGGGCTGGGCGACTTCCGCCTCGGCCGGGTTGGTCGGGCGGGTGAACATGGTCATGTCATCGCGGCCGCACTACCGGCCGCTGCGCTGACGCTGAGCGCTGAAAGAAACGAGAGGCTCATGAAACTTCCTGCTTTATTTCGCCCGCCCCGCGCCAGATAGGCGTGTGCGTGTAGGTGTGGCAATCCGACGAGTATGACAGCCCGCGGCGCGGGCCACCAGAATCGTTACTGAGCAGACAGGTCCCTCCAAGGTGGCGGCGCGCCCGCGCGGCCACCCCTGGCAAACACCGCCGAGCGCGCAATCCTAGGCGGGACGAAGCAGCGCGACCAGGAAATCGGAGTCGTCGCGCAACGGCCGCATGTCCCAGGTGGACAGCAGCAGATCGGGCGCGAAGCCCGCGTCGACCGCGTCGTTGAGGAACACGTCGAACTCGTAATCGCGGCCGGCGCCGAAGCCGATCGCCGCGCGGCCGTCGTCGGCGACGTGGGCGCGGAGCCGGCTCAGCACCTGGATGCGGGTGCTGGGCGCCAGGAACGCCATGACGTTGCCGGCGGAGACGATGACGTCGAACGGTTCGGCGATGCCGCGCGACGGCAGGTCCAGCTCGGCCAGGTCGCCGACCAGCCAGCGCGGCCCGGGGTAGTCCTGTTCGGCAGCCTCGATCAGCGCCGGGTCGACGTCCACACCGACCACCCGGTGGCCGACCGTGGCCAGATATCCGCCCAGCCGGCCGGGCCCGCAGCCGGCGTCCAGGATGTGGGCGCCGCGCGGCGCCATCGCGTCCACGAAGCGGGCCTCGCCGGCCAGGTCGTCGCCGGCGCGGGTCATCGCGCGGAAACGTTCGATGTACCACTGCGAATGGCCGGGATCGGCAGCGACCTTCTGCATCCAGATGCTCTGCTCGACCATGCGACCATTATCCCCGTTGTGTTCAAGCTGATGTTTCTGGCGCCGCGGATCCCGCCCAATACCGGCAACGCCATCCGGACGGCGGCGGCGACGGGCTGCGAATTGCATCTGGTCGAGCCGATGGGGTTCGACCTGTCCGAACCCAAGCTGCGGCGGGCCGGGCTGGACTACCACGACCTGGCGTCGGTCACGGTGCACGCGTCACTGGCGGATGCCTGGGCGGTGCTGTCACCGCAGCGGGTGTTCGCCTTCACCGCGCACGCGCCCACCTCGTTCGCCGACGTGCGCTACCGGGCCGGCGACGTGTTGATGTTCGGTCCCGAACCCACCGGGCTGGACG
>NZ_LZMG01000005.1:0-1366 GCF_001673615.1 Mycobacterium sp. 1245499.0 | reverse complement strand
GGCGGTGGCGTCCAGCTCGACCTTGCGCACCCGCACGATCTCCGGGGTCACCTCGACGCATTCGTCTTGCGCGCAGAATTCCATGGCCTGCTCGAGATCGAGTTCGAGCGGCCGGGCCAGCGTTTCGATGACATCGGCGGTCGACGACCGCATGTTGGTCAGCTTCTTCTCGCGGGTGACGTTGATGTCGAGATCCTCTGCGCGCAAGACGAATGCGTCGAGGTGACCCCGGAGATCGTGCGGGTGCGCAAGGTCGAGCTGGACGCCACCGCCCGGGCCCGCAGCCGGTCGCGCGCCAAGGCGCGGGGTTAACACCGGGGTGGTTGGACGGGCTGCTGTGCGGTTGCTCGATACCCTGATCAGCGTGCCGAGACGAGTCCGCCGTTGGTTCATGGTGCTGGGCGGACTGATCTTTTTGGTCGGACTCGTGCTCTCGGCCTGTACGGTCAACCCGCCGCCGGCGCCGCAGAGCACCGATACGCCGCACAACTCCGTGCCGCCGCCACCGCGGGTCAGCGAGATCATCATGGGCATCGACTCGATCGGGGCCGGCTTCAACCCGCACCTGCTGTCCGACCTGTCCCCGGTGAACGCGGCGATCAGCGCGCTGGTGCTGCCGAGCGCCTTTCGGCCGGTCCCCGACCCCAACATGCCGACCGGTTCCCGCTGGGAGATGGACCCGACCCTGCTGGTGTCGGCCGAGGTGACCAGCCAGAACCCGTTCACGGTGACCTACAAGATCCGGCCGGAGGCGCAGTGGACCGACAACGCGCCGATCGCTGCCGACGACTTCTGGTACCTGTGGCACCAGATGGTCAGCCAGCCCGGGGTCGTCGACCCGGCCGGGTACGACCTCATCACCGGCGTGCAGTCCCTGGAGGGCGGCAAGCAGGCGGTGGTCACCTTCGCCGAACCGTATCCGGCGTGGAAGGAGTTGTTCAGCAACATCCTTCCGGCCCACATCGTCAAGGACGTGCCCGGCGGTTTCGCCGCGGGTCTGGCCCGGGCGCTTCCCGTCACCGGCGGCCAGTTCCGGGTGGAAAGCATCGATCCGCAGCGCGACGAGATCCTGGTGGCCCGCAGCGTGAGCTGCATGATGCGCGGCGTCACGATCCGGGCGGTCCGGACGTCGGGGATGGCGGACAGCTGCGCGAAGGCCGCCGAGCCGCCGTGCACCTGCGCCACCTGGGTGTCGCCGTTGCGCACGGAATCGGCCAGCGCGGCCGGCGCCCCGGCGCGGCGGAACAAGATGAGCGCGGGTTTGGCCGGCGGTCCCCAGTAGCGGTCGTTGCGGGCCACCAGGATCTCGTCGCGCTGCGGATCGATGCTTTCCACCCGGAACTGGCCGCCGGTGACGGGAAGCGCC
>NZ_LZMG01000004.1:0-8579 GCF_001673615.1 Mycobacterium sp. 1245499.0 | reverse complement strand
CGCCCACTACCGGTCGATGCTGGAGTTCTCCGAGACCGCGCTGCAGGACGCGGTGAAAGCCTATGTCGGCGTTGAGGAATTCCTGCACCGGGTGCGGGTGCGGGTCGGCGGCGTCGAACCCGGGCAATGGACCGCACGCTTCGCCGAGGCCCTCAACGACGACCTGGCCGTGCCGGCCGCGCTGGCCGAGGTGCACCAGGCGCGCGCGGAGGGCAACCGGGCGCTCGACTCCGGCGACCACGACGGCGCACTGCGGCACGCCGGCGCGATCCGCGCGATGATGGGCATCCTGGGCTGCGACCCGCTCGACGAGCGCTGGGAGACCCGCGACGAGACGTCGGCGGCGCTCGCGGCCGTCGACGTGCTGGTGCAGGCGGAGCTGGAGAATCGGCAGAAGGCGCGCGCGGAACGCAACTGGGCGCTGGCCGACGAGATCCGCGACCGGCTCAAGGAGGCCGGCATCGAGGTCACCGACACCGCCGACGGGCCGCAGTGGTCGCTGCAGGCCAGTCCAGAACAGTAGGGGCCGAGTAGATGGCCGGCAACTCGCGCCGCCGCGGGGCGATACGCAAAGAGGGCACCAAGAAGGGCCCGACCGTGGGTTCGGGCGGCCAGCGCCGCCGCGGCCTGGAAGGTCGTGGCCCCACCCCACCCGCGCACCTGCGCCCCAACCATCCGGCCGCCAAGCGCGCCAAGGCCCAGAGCCGTCGGCCCACGCGGGGCAAGACCGACGAATCCGAGACGGTGCTGGGCCGCAACCCGGTGCTGGAGTGCCTGCGGGCCGGGGTGCCGGCCACCGCGCTCTACGTGGCGCTGGGCACCGAGGCCGACGAACGGCTCACCGAATCAGTCACTCGCGCAGCCGACTTGGGCATCTCGATCCTGGAGGTGCCGCGCACCGATCTGGACCGGATGACCGCCAACCATCTGCATCAGGGCATCGCCTTGCAGGTGCCGCCGTACAACTACGCCCACCCCGACGATCTGGTCGCCGCCGCGCTCGCCTCGCCGCCGGCGTTGCTGGTCGCGCTGGACAACATCTCCGACCCCCGCAACCTGGGCGCCATCGTCCGCTCGGTCGCCGCGTTCGGCGGCCACGGCGTGCTGATCCCGCAGCGGCGATCGGCCTCGGTGACCGCGGTGGCCTGGCGCACCAGCGCCGGGGCCGCGGCGCGCATCCCGGTGGCGCGGGCCACCAATCTGACCCGGACACTGACGGATTGGGCCGGTCGTGGGCTGCGGGTGATCGGTCTCGACGCCGGTGGTGACACCACGCTCGACGACATCGACGGCACCGATCCGCTGGTGGTCGTCGTGGGATCGGAAGGCAAGGGGCTGTCGCGGTTGGTGCGGCAGAACTGCGACGAAGTCGTGTCCATCCCGATGGCCGGGGACACCGAATCGCTGAACGCGTCGGTGGCCGCCGGGGTGGTGCTCGCCGAAATCACCCGCCAGCGCAGGGGATGAGTGATCGCGCGCCTGGCCGCCGCGTTGCTGATGCTGGCGGTGCTGCTCGCCGGGCCGGCCACCGCGCGACCGTCGGAATTCGACCTGCAGGCCCATCGCGGCGGGCGAGGCGAGACCACCGAGGAATCGCTGCGCGCGTTCGCCAAGGCGATCGAATTGGGCGCCAGCACATTGGAATTGGACATCGTCATCACCAAGGACGGGCAACCGCTGGTGTGGCACGACCCGACCATCGAGGCCGAAAAGTGCGCCGACACCACGCCCGCGTTCGCCGGTGACCCGCAGTATCCATACGTGGGCAAGCTCGTGCACGAGCTCACCCTCACCCAGGTCGACACCCTGGACTGCGGGCGCCCGCTCGCCGACTACCCCCAAGCCGAAGTGGTGTGGGGCAACAAGATCGCGACGCTGCCGCAGGTCTTCGCGCTCGCCGACTCCTACCGCGCCGACGCCGTGCGCTACAACATCGAGACCAAGGTGGAGGCCGACCGCCCCGGCGCATCGGCCGAGCCGCAGGAGGCCGTCGACGTGATACTGGCCGCGGTCAGGTCGGCGGGCAAGGCCGACCGGGTGGAGATTCAGAGCTTCGACTGGCGCACCCTGCCGTTGGTGCGGCACGCCGAGCCGTCAATTCCGTTGGTGGCCTTGTACGACCAGCACACCTGGGCGCCGGACTCGCCCTGGCTGGGCGGAGTGAATCCCGCGTTCGTCGGCGATCCCCTGATCGGCGCGCGGACGGTGGGCGCGGACATCGTCTCACCCGACTACCGGTTGGTCTCCGGCCAGCCGTTCGTCGACCGCGCGCATGCGTTGGGGCTCAAGGTGATTCCCTGGACCGTCGACGACGCCGCCGCCATGCGCCGGCAGATCGGTTACGGCGTCGACGGCATCATCACCGATTACCCGACGTTGTTGCGTACCGTGCTCGCCGAACTGTCGATGCCGTTGCCGCCGGCCTACCGGCGGGGCTAGCGGGGCACGCTGCCCGCCAGGTCGCCGTTCGCGCGAGCCGGCTGGTTGTCGCCGCGTCGCGGCCGGCGAAGGTTGGCCAGCGCGGCGCGCCACATCATCGTGGGGTGCAGCAGCCGGTCGGCGGGGTCGATGAGCGCGGTGACCCTGACGAACCGATCGACCGCGATCGCGTCGTATTCGGCGGCGGTGAGGATGCGGTCGATGTAGCCGTTGAGCAACCGGGTGAGTAGCGGTGCGGTGCCCTCGATTTCGGGTAGGCACAGGTCGGGGTTGGCCGACAGCTCCCAGGCCTGGCGGATCGGCACGGCGGCGGCCCGAAAGAATCGCCGGGCCAAATCAGCTGTGCCGCAGGACAAGCAGTCGCGCAGCGCCAAGGCCTCCAGCGCGGCGACGGTCATGCCCTGGCCGTAGATCGGGTTGAAGCTGCAGATCGCGTCGCCGATGACCAGCAGGCCCTGCGGAAAGCGTCGCATCCGGTCGTAGCGGCGCCACTGGCTGGACGGTTGGACGTGCCGGGTGGGCTCCCCGAGGGGTTCGGCGGCCCGGACCGCGGCCAGCAGGCGGGCCGGTGCGCAGTCCTCGACGAACTCGCACATCGACGCCAGGTCGGTGAGCGGCGCGTGGCCCGCGATGCCGTAGACGGTGAACGTCCACGTGTCGTTCTCGCAGTTCAGCATGCCCACACCACGCGGCCGGCCGGGCACGGCTCCCACGATGAACCCGAATTCGTGCAGCACGTCCGGTGCCATGCGCAGGAATTGGCTCACGTAGGTCAGGCGCACTGGGACGTGCACCTCGGTCGGGCGTTCGTAGCCCAGGGCATGCAGCCATGCCGGGGTCCTCGCGCCGCGCCCGGTGGCGTCGACCACCAGATCCGCGCTCAGTGTGCGGTCTTCGCGGGTGCGGCGGTTGACCACCCGGGCGCCGGTGACGCGCCGGCGGTCCGGCGTCGTGGTCAGGTCGACGACGTCGTGGTCGTCGAGCAGCGTGATGTTGGGCATCCGGCGCAGGCGCGCGCGGACGTGCTCCTCGAGGAAGGGCCGGGTGGCCAGGTGCACGGCGAACGAGGGGGCGCTGCCCGAGCGCGCCATCAGGTGCCCGCCCAGGTCGTAGTGCACCCGGGACAGATCCTGGCCGTCGGTGTGGTGTGCGCCGTCGATGACCAGCTGATCGAGGATGCCGGGGAACAACTGCTCGAGCACCTGCCCGCCCCGGGGCAACAGCCCGTGCAGATGCCGGCCCTGCGGCACGCCCCGGCGCGCGGTGGCCGTTTCGGGCGCGATGTCGGGCAACGGATCGCGCTCCACCACCGTGACCGTGCCGAAGAACTCGCTGAGCGATCTCGCGGCCAGCAGACCGGCCATGCTCGCTCCCAATACCAGTGCGTGATTTCCGATCTTTGCCATAGCCCACCGCTCTTGTTGACCGCCCGTCTGACAAAACTCATGCTCACGGGCGCCGAGGCGGGCCGACAGCGTAGTCGACTACGCGATTGCTGCGGGCCAGGTGCACATCGGGCCACCCAAAGGCCGGCAAAGCCTCCCATCCGATGCGTGCGCGCCGTTATAGTCGCCGAGTGATCGGCGCCGAGCCGCTGACGGGGCGTGACAGCGAACTGGGAATCATTCGCCGCGCCCTGGGTGCGGGTGCCAAACACGCGGGCGTCGTGCTCGCCGGAGCCGCCGGCGTCGGCAAGACCTGGCTGGCCCACGAAGTGCTCAAGCGTGCCCAGGCGTCGGGGCAGCGGACGCAGTGGATCGTCGGCACCGACTCGGCGCAGGCGTTGCCCCTGGGGGCCTTCATCGGCGCGATGACCGAGGCTTTGAACGAGGCGCAGTCCGATCCGCTGACCGATGTGCGCCGCGTGATCAATTCGTTTGTCGCCCAACAGCGGCAGCGCCGGGTGCTGATCGGGGTCGATGACGCGCACCTGCTGGACGGGCTGTCCGCGCTCGTCGTCCACCAGCTCGCGCAGTGCGGCGGGGTCCGGCTGGTGGTCACCGTCCGGACCGGCAGCGACGAACCGGACGCGGTGACGGCATTGTGGAAAGACGGCCTGTTGGAACGGCTTGATCTCGAACCGCTTTCGGCGGCGGCGACCCGTGAGGTCATCGAGACCAAGCTGGACGGCCCGGTCGACGCGCGCAGCGCGGCGCGGTTCCAGAAGCTGACCGGCGGCAACGCCCTGTTTCTGCGGCAGCTCTTGGCCGACCAGGTCGCCGCGGGGCGGATGCGCAAGACCGCCGGGGTGTGGATGTGGGACGGCGACGTCGCGGTCTCGGCGAGCCTGTCCGACACGGTGGGCCGCCAAATGGGCCGGCTCGGCCCGCGGGTGGCGATGGTGATCGACACGCTCTCGCAATGCGAGCCGCTGGCCGTCGAGGTGCTGTGCGATGTGGTGCGGCGCCGCGACCTGGCCGAGGCCGAGCAACTGGGCCTGGTCAACATCGAACGCACCGGCGCCGGCTTGACGGCCCGGCTCGCCCACCCGCTGTTCGGTGAGTTGCGCCGCGCCAGCGCGGGCGAGCTGTATCTGTCGGAGATCCGGGGCAGGCTGGCCACGCGACTGGCCGACGTGGGCGACGCAGACATGCAGGCCACGGTGCGCCGCGCGCTGCTGCGCCTCGAGTCGGACCTCGACCCCGACCCCGAGCTGTACCTGGAATCGGCACGGCACGCGATGACCCTGCTGGATCTGGAGTTGGCCGACCGGTTCGCCACCGCGGCCGCCCAAGCCGGTGCGCCAGGGGCCGCCGGGGTGCGGGCCATGAACCTCGCGCTGCTGGGGCGGGGCGAGGCGGCCGAGTCGGCGCTGCGCGCCTTGGCCGACAGCGACGTGCCCGACCGCCACCACTGGGCGACGGTGCGGGCGGCCAACCTGATCTGGCACCTTTACAACCCCAACGCCGCGGCGCAGATCCTCGACGATCTTGCCGCGGACCCTTCCGAGACGCCGGCCCAGCGAGCGGAGCGGCTGGCGATACAGGCGTGCCTGGATGCGGTGGCCGCGCGCTGCGAGTCCGCCACCGAAAACGCCCGGGCCGCATTGAGTTTCCCCGAACTACCCGGCTTCCACGCGATGATGGCGTCGCTGGGGCTGATCATGGCGATGGGTGCGCTGGGACAGGTCGGCGAGCTCGCCGGGGTGGCCGAGCAGGCCCTGCGGCGCGCGACGACGTCCTTTCAGGCATCGCATATGCGGTTCTGGTTCGGCGCCGTCTACGGACGCGCCTGTCGGCTGACCGGTCGGATCGATGAATTCGTCAGCACCGCACGGCAACTCGCGGCCTCATCGCGCGACATCCCGGGCCTGGCCTATGCGAACCTGGCCCTGCTGTCGGGCAACGCCGAGCTGGCTCGCGGTGCGGTCGCCGAGGCGGCCCGACTGGTGCACGAAGCGGTGGCCGGGGTGCAAACACACTACGTGACAACGGGTTTGCGACCGGCGAGCTATTTCGCGTTGGCCGAGGCGCACGCCAAGCTCGGCCAGGCCGACGAGGCGAACGACGCGGTCGCCGCGGCGCGGTCGTGCGTGCCGGCCGACTTCCGGTTCATGCACACCGGCCTGGCCCTGGCCGAGGGGTGGGCGATGGCGGCGAACGGCCGGTTGGGCGAGGCCGTGGCGTCCGTCGCGCAGGCCGCCCGGCTGGCCCGCGACCGCGGCCAGCCGACCCACGAGCTGGCCTGCATCCAGGCGGCGGCCCAATGGGGCGATGCCTCCCAGGCGGCGCGGGCGCGGGAGCTGGCCGACGCGTTGTCGCTGCCGCTGGCCGACGCGGTCGCGTCGCATGCCGGCGCGCTGTCGGCCCGGGACGGCGAGGGCCTGCTGGCGGCCTCGGCGGCCTACCGGCGGATCGGCGATCGGGTGGCGGCCGCCGATGCGGCCGCGCAGGCCTCGGCGGTGTTCGACGAAGGCCAACATCACCGCCGCGGGCTGTACGCCGCGGCGTTGGCCAGGGAACTGGCCGACGAGTGCGGTGGCTTGCACACGCCGGCGCTGCACACCCCGACGGGTCTGAAGTTGTCGGGCCGCCAGCGCGACGTCGTCGAGCTCGTGGTGGCCGGGCTGTCCAACCGCGAGATCGCCGAGAAGCTGGTGATGTCGGTGCGCACCGTGGAGGGCCACGTGTACCGGGCCTGCCAGCGAGTGGGGGCGCAGTCGCGCGAGGAGCTGGCGTCGATCATCCGGTCGGGCCCCTGCGGCTCGCCCGCGCGCTAGAGACCGAGCAGCCGCGCCGAGGCCCACAGCGCGAGCACCGCCACCGCCAGCGACGCGGGCACCGTGCACACGCCGAGGCGGGTGTATTCGCCGACCCCGGCGTCGACGTCGTGCTGGCGTAACACTCGCCGCCACAACAGGTTCGACAACGATCCGACGTAGGTCAGGTTGGGGCCGATGTTGACCCCGATGAGCACCGCCAGCACGGCCACCGGCCCGCTGGGCGCGACCAGCGGCAGCAGCACCAGCGTGGCGGGCAGGTTGTTGACGACGTTGGCCAGCGCGGCGGCCAGCGCGGCGATGGCGAGCAGCGCGGGCAGGCTCGAACCCGACGGCAGCACCGCCGACATCGCCCGGTCCATCCCGTTGAGCATCACTGCCTGCACCACGACGCCCAGCGCCAGCACGAACACCAGGAACGAGATGTTGACCGAGCGCACGATGTCAGATACCGAGGTGTGCCGATGGCGCAGGCTGCGCACCGCCAGCACCGCGGCGCCGCACAGCGCCACCCAGGCCGGGGCGATGCCCACCGACTGGGCGACCGCGAACCCGGCCAGCGTCAGCGCCACGACCAGCAACACGAACACCGGCGGGCGCGGCGGTGCGCCGGCCTCTTCCGGGTCGGGCTGCACCCGCAAGTCCTTGGCGAAGAACCAGCGGAAGATCACGTAGAGGACGGCTATCGCGCCCAGCCACGGCGCCGCCATCGCGAGGGTGAACCTGGTGAACGAGATGTTGGCGGTGTGGAACGCCAGCAGGTTGGTCAGGTTCGACACCGGCAACAACAGCGATGCGCCGTTGGCCAGATGGGCGGTGGCGTAGGCGTAGGGCCGCACCCGGGTGCGCTGCCGGCGCACGGCCGCCAGCACCACGGGGGTCAGCAGGACCACGGCGGCGTCCAGGCTCAGCACCGCGGTGATCAGCGAGGCGATGACGAAGACCCGCCGCAGCAGGCCGCCCGACCCGACCTTGCCCCGGGTGATCGCCGCGCCCGCGGCCTCGAACAGGCCCTCGTCGTCGCAGAGCTTGGCCAGCACCAACACCGCACCCAGGAACGCGACCACCCCGGACAGATCGGCGATCTGTTTGACCGCCTGGTGCACCGAGATCGCGCCGACCGCGATCAGGATCAGGGCCGCCGGGACGGCGGCCAGCGCCTCGGGCCAGCCGCCCGGGCGCGCGACGGCGAACGCGAGGACCACGGCAAGCAGCAACAGCGCCAGCGTCAGGGCCAAGGTGCCAACCGCTCTACTTCCAGGGGTCTTCGCGCCGCCACACCGTGGGCAGGTGCACCGAGACACCGTCCTGCGCGGCGAGCTCGTCGAGGACGCGGACGGAGACGTCCAGGTCGTCGCCGGCATAGGGCAAGGCCCGCAACGGCTTTGTCAGCGGGCGGAAGAAGTCGTCCCAGTGAATGAGGATCACCCGGCGCGCGCCCACCGCGCGCACGGTCTCGGTCCAGTAGTCGACCAGGTACGACCGCGGCTGCAGCCCCAGCTGCCCGACGGACAGGTACGCCGCGTCGGCGCGCTGGCCGGCCAGGGCGCCCTCGACGAAGCCGGCACTGCCTTGGATCAGCAGGCGCCGGCCCGTCGGCCGGTGGTGCACCAGCGTCGACCAGGACTCGCCGCAGCGATACGCCGATGCCCGCACCGGCGGGGTCACCGGTTCGCCGATGACGCCGGGAAACCGGTCGGGCGGGCAGTGGTGCGATTCGATCAGGGTGACGTCGTAGGCGCCCAGCTGCATCGGTTCGCCGTCGGCCGCGACGACGATCCGGTCCTGCGGCAGGCCGTATCCCCTTCCGACGTTGGCCGCGGACTGCCCGCCGACCAGCCGCGCGCCGGTGCGGTCGGCGACGAGTGCGGAGTCCAGCACGTGGTCGAAGTGGGTGTGCACCGGGATGACCGCCTCCAGC
>NZ_LZMG01000003.1:0-5598 GCF_001673615.1 Mycobacterium sp. 1245499.0 | reverse complement strand
GGATTCGGGCGTGCTGGCCACCCTGCTGGCGTGTGCCGAGAAGTACGGCCTGGCCGAGGTGTCGCCGATGGTGTGCAACATGGCCGACCCGGAGCGGCTGGCGTTCCCGTTGCGTCGCGGCCTGGTATGGCGCAGGCGCACAAGCGAATTACGCACCGAGGCGGGCCAGGACCTGCTGCCCGGGATCGCGTCGCTGTTCAACGGCGCGTTGTTTCGGGCCGCCACCCTGGACGCCGTCGGTGTCCCGGATCTGCGGCTGTTCATCCGCGGCGACGAGGTGGAACTGCACCGCCGGCTGGTGCGATCCGGCCTGCCGTTCGGGACCTGCCTGGACACCGTCTACCTGCATCCCTGCGGATCCGATGAGTTCCGGCCGATCCTGGGCGGCCGGATGCACACCCAATATCCCGACAACCCCACCAAGCGGTTTTACACCTACCGCAACCGCGGCTACCTGCTGGCGCAGCCCGGCCTGCGCAAGCTGGTGGTGCAGGAGTGGGTCCGGTTCGGCTGGTTCTTCCTGGTGAGCCGTCAAGACCCGCGGGGACTGGCCGAGTGGATCCGGTTGCGGCGCTTGGGGCGTCGCGAGCGGTTCGGGAAACCGGAAGGAACGCAGTGACTTTCGTTGACGCGGCGGCACAGTCGCGCACCTTTACCCGCGCCCGCAGCGATCTCGTCGACGGCTTCCGCCGTCATGAGCTGTGGTTGCACCTGGGCTGGCAGGACATCAAGCAGCGCTACCGGCGTTCGGTGCTGGGGCCGTTCTGGATCACCATCGCGACCGGTACCACCGCCGTCGCGATGGGCGGCTTGTACTCCAAGCTGTTTCATCTCGAGCTGTCGGTGCATCTGCCGTACGTCACGCTGGGGCTGATCATCTGGAACCTGATCAACGCCGCCATCCTGGAAGGCGCCGACGTCTTCGTCGCCAACGAGGGTCTGATCAAGCAGTTGCCCACGCCGCTGAGCGTGCACGTCTACCGGCTGGTGTGGCGGCAGATGATCCTGTTCGCGCACAACATCGTCATCTACGTCGTCATCGCGATGATCTTCCCCAAACCCTGGTCGTGGGCCGACCTTTCGGTGCTCCCCGCGCTGGCGCTGATCGTGCTGAACTGCATCTGGGTGTCGCTGTGTTTCGGCATCCTGGCCACCCGCTACCGCGACATCGGCCCGTTGCTGTTTTCGATCGTGCAGCTGCTGTTCTTCATGACGCCGATCATCTGGAACGACGACACCCTGCGGCAGCAGGGCGCCGGGCGCTGGTCGAAGATCGTCGAACTCAACCCCCTGCTGCACTACCTCGACATCGTGCGCGCCCCGCTGCTGGGCTCGCATCAGGAACTGCGGCACTGGGCCGTGGTGCTGGTGCTGACCGCCGTCGGCTGGCTGCTGGCCGCGTTCGCGATGCGCCAATATCGCGCCCGGGTGCCGTACTGGGTGTAGCCGCTGGGGTGCTGTCGCTCGAACTCCCATGCTGGCTGGGTTGCCGGGGACCCTTTTTGGGTGGACATTCGTGCTCAGATGAACGATGGAGGGCGCGCGATGGACATCGTCCCGTTGGGCCCGGGCTTTGCCGCCGAATTGCGTGGAGTGACGATCCACGAGATTGCTTCCGACGACGCCGTATACGCGGTGGTGCGCGCGGCGTTCGAGGAGCATTCGGTTCTGGTCCTTCGTGACCAGGACGTCACCGATGAAGCGCAACTTGCCTTCTCGCGCCGGTTCGGCCCGCTCGAGGTTACCAAGCCGGGGTCGGTGGGCGCCGGCAGCAACCTCGTGGTGCTCAAGACCCTCGACGAAGAGGGCAACGTGGTGCCCGAGGATCACCGGCTTGCTCTCGAAAACAAGGCGAACCAGCTGTGGCACACCGACAGTTCGTTCAAGCGGGTGCCGGCGCTGGCTTCGGTGCTGTCGTCGCGCATCGTTCCTGCACGGGGAGGCGAGACCGAGTACGTCTCGACGCGGCTTGCGTTCGACCGCCTCGATCCGGCGCTGCAACGGCAGCTGGAGAACTCCTTCGCCTGGCACGAGTACGCCTTTTCGCGCGCCAAGATCGCGCCGGACCTTGTCGGTCCCGTTGAACGGGCGGCGCTGCCGCCGCAGTGTTGGCGTCTCGTCTGGACGAATCCAGTTAACGGCCGCAAGGCGTTGTACATGGCCTCGCACACTTTCGCGATCGAGGGCATGGAGCGTACAGCGGCCCAGGACTTGCTTTTCGAGCTGACTCAGGCGGCGACCGCCCCCGGAACGAGCTACTTGCACGCGTGGCGCAAGGGCGACGTGGTGATGTGGGACAACCGCGCGATCATGCACCGCGGCCGCCCGTGGCCGGCGCGCGAGCCGCGCCACATGGTGCGGAGCACGGTTGCGGCGACGGCCGGGGATGGGCTCGACGCGATGCGTCCGCCGAGGCGCCGGTGACATGCCACTTCGACGGCCACGCCGCCGTTCTAGGTGGTGGCGGGGGCCCCGTCGTGGTGTCACACTGAAACGCCACCTGAGCAACCGGTCGAAAGGTCCACCGACGTGAGCAAAAAGGTCCCATCGGCAGCGGACGCCGCGCGGAACAACCTCGAAGCGGAGCTGGACCGGCTACGGCAACGGCGCGAGCGCCTCGAGGCCGAGGTCAAGAACGACCGCGGGATGGTGGGCGACCACGGTGACGCGGCCGAGGCGATCCAGCGCGCGGAGGAACTGGTGGTGCTCACCGACCGGATCTCCGAATTGGACCGGCGCCTACGGGCCGGGCCGTCGGACACCGACGCGTCGGAGACGCTGCCCGGCGGCACCGAGGTGACGCTGCGGTTCGCCGACGGTGAAGTGGTCACGATGCAGGTGATCTCCATCGTCGAGGAGACTCCCGTCGGCGGGGAGGGCGAGACGTTGACCGCGCGCAGTCCGCTGGCCCAGGCCCTGGCCGGCCGCAAACCCGGCGACACGGTCACCTATTCGACGCCGCAGGGCGAGAACCAGGTCGAGTTGATCTCGGTCAAGCTGCCCCGCTGACGCTCGCCGGGAAAAGCCCGGCGGCCCCGTAGACTCCCCTCGATGGTTGCCCCGCTGCCCGATTCCGCGTCCGAGGACGTGCGCCCGGGCTTGCCCCTCACGACGCAGGTCATCCGGTTCGTCGTCACCGGTGGCCTGGCGGGAATCGTGGACTTCGGGCTCTACCTGCTGCTGTGGAAGGTCCTGGGCGTCCAGGTCGACCTTTCCAAGGCCACCAGCTTCATCGTCGGCACCATCACCGCCTACCTGATCAACCGCCGCTGGACCTTCCAGGCGAACCCCAGTACCGCCCGGTTCGTCGCCGTCATGGTTCTCTACGCCGTCACGTTCGCGGTCCAGGTCGGGCTCAACCACCTGTGCCTGGCGTTGCTGCACTACCGGGGGTGGGCGCCGCTGGTCGCATTCGTGATCGCCCAGGGCACCGCGACGGTGATCAACTTCGTGGTGCAGCGGGCCGTAATCTTCCGCATCCGCTGAGCCGCCATCGGCAGGCGGTACCCTCTTTGACGATGTCGAGCACCGATCCCGTGACCAAGCCCGCCCAGTTGATGGGCTTCGGGCGCACCGCGCCGTCGGTGGCCCAGGTGCTCTCCACCCGCGATCCCGAGGTGATCGCGAAGGCCGTGGCCCGGGTGGCCGACTCGGACGATCCCAAGGGCCGGGGCGTGATCGCCCGCGGCCTGGGCCGCTCCTACGGCGACAACGCCCAAAACGGCGGCGGCCTGGTGATCGACATGACCGGGCTCAACCGCATCCACTCGATCAGCGCCGACACCCGGCTGGTCGACGTCGACGCCGGGGTCAGCCTGGACCAGTTGATGAAGGCCGCGCTGCCGTTCGGGCTCTGGGTCCCGGTGCTGCCGGGAACCCGTCAGGTCACCGTCGGCGGCGCGATCGCCTGCGACATCCACGGCAAGAACCACCACAGCGCGGGCAGCTTCGGTAACCACGTCCGCTCGATGGACCTGCTCATGGCCGACGGCACCGTCCGCGCCATCACCCCCGACGGCGAGGACGCGGACCTGTTCTGGGCGACCGTCGGAGGCAACGGCCTGACCGGGATCGTGCTGCGCGCCACCATCGCCATGACTCCGACGGAGACGGCGTATTTCATCGCCGACGGCATCGCCACCAAGGACCTCGACGAGACGGTCGCCGTTCACCTCGACGGCAGCGAAGCCAACTACACCTACTCCAGCGCCTGGTTCGACCTGATCAGCCCGCCACCGAAGCTGGGCCGCGCCGCGGTCAGCCGGGGCAGCCTGGCCAAGCTGGACCAGCTACCCAAGAAGCTGGCCAAGAACCCGCTGAAATTCGATGCGCCGCAGCTGTTGACGGTGCCGGACGTGTTTCCCGTCAGCGCCATGAACAAGCTGTCGTTCATGGCGATCGGCGAGGTGTATTACCGGCTGGGCGGAACCTACAGCGGCAAGATCCAGAACCTGTCGCAGTTCTACCACATGCTCGATCTGGTCAGCGGCTGGAATAATGCTTACGGCCCAAGGGGTTTCGCCCAACACCAATTCCTGGTTCCGCCGGACGCGATGGACGAATTCAAGGCCATCATCCGCTGGATCCAGACCAGCGGGCACTACTCGGCGCTCAACGTGTTCAAGCTCTTCGGCCCGGGCAACCGCGCGCCGCTGAGTTTCCCGATGGCCGGCTGGAACGTCGCCATGGACTTCCCCAACAAGCCGGGGATCAATGAGTTCCTCAACGAACTCGACCGGCGCGTCCTGGAATTCGGCGGAAGGGTATACACCGCCAAGGATTCCCGGGTGAGCGCAGAAACCTTCCACGCCATGTATCCGCGCATCGACGAATGGATCGCGATACGCCGCAAGGCCGACCCCCTGCGGGTCTTCGCCTCCGACATGGCCCGACGTTTGGAGCTGCTGTAAATGGTGCTCGATGCCGTAGGTAATCCGCAGACCATCCTGCTGCTCGGCGGTACCTCCGAGATCGGCCTGGCCATCTGCGAACGCTACCTGCAGAACGCGCACGCGCGAATTGCCTTGGCCGCCATGCCCAATGATCCGGCCCGGGACGCCGCGGTGGCCCAGATGAAGGCCGCCGGTGCGCGCTCGGTCGAGCTGATCGACTTCGAGGCCACCGACCCCGACACCCACCCGAAGATGATCGAGGCGGCCTTCGCCAACGGAGATATAGACGTCGCGATCGTCGCCTTCGGCATTCTCGGTGACGCCGAGGAGTTGTGGCAGAACCAGCAGAAAGCGGTGCTGGCCGCCGAAATCAACTACACTGCAGCGGTTTCGGTGGGCGTGCTGCTCGGTGAGAAAATGCGCGCCCAGGGCTTCGGGCAGATCATCGCGATGAGCTCGGCCGCCGGTGAGCGGGTGCGGCGGTCCAACTTCGTCTACGGCTCCACCAAGGCCGGGTTGGACGGATTCTATTTGGGGCTCGGAGAGGCGTTGCGTGAGTACGGGGTTCGCGTGCTGGTGATCCGGCCCGGCCAGGTGCGTACCCGGATGAGCGCGCACGTCAAGGAAGCCCCGCTCACCGTCGATAAGGAATACGTCGCCAACCTCGCGGTGACTGCGGCCGCCAAAGGTAAGGAATTGGTTTGGG
>NZ_LZMG01000002.1:0-6300 GCF_001673615.1 Mycobacterium sp. 1245499.0 | reverse complement strand
TCGAGGGCTTCTCCCGCGACGACGTCGACGCCTACGCGCTGCGCAGCCAGCAGAAGGCCGCCGCGGCGTGGTCGGGCGGCTACTTCGCCAAGTCGGTGGTGCCGGTGCGCGACCAGAACGGTCTGGTCATCCTCGACCACGACGAGCACATGCGGCCCGACACCACGCTCGAGGGCCTGGGCAAGCTGAAGACCGCGTTCGACGGAATCGGTGAGATGGGCGGGTTCGACGACGTCGCGCTCACCAAGTACCACTGGGTCGAGAAGATCAACCACGTCCACACCGGCGGCAACAGCTCGGGCATCGTCGATGGCGCCGCGCTGGTGCTGGTCGGTTCGGAAGCCGCGGGCAAGTCGCAGGGCCTGACGCCGCGGGCACGCATCGTGGCCACCGCCACCAGCGGCTCGGACCCGGTCATCATGCTCACCGGCCCGACCCCGGCCACGCAGAAGGTGCTCGACCGCGCGGGCCTGACGATCGACGACATCGACCTGTTCGAGCTGAACGAGGCGTTCGCGTCGGTGGTGCTGAAGTTCCAGAAGGACCTCAACATCCCCGACGAGAAGCTCAACGTCAACGGTGGCGCCATCGCGATGGGCCACCCGCTGGGCGCCACCGGCGCCATGATCACCGGCACCATGGTCGACGAGCTCGAGCGCCGCAACGCGCGTCGCGCGCTAATCACGCTGTGCATCGGCGGCGGCATGGGTGTCGCCACCATCATCGAGAGGGTTTAAGACCATGGCAGAGAACACCATTCAGTGGGACAAGGACGACGACGGCATCGTCACCCTGACCCTGGACGACCCCACCGGGTCGGCCAACGTGATGAACGAGCACTACAGCGAGTCCATGCACAACGCTGTGGAACGCCTTGCCGCCGAGAAGGATTCGATCACCGGTGTGGTGATCACCAGCGCGAAGAAGACCTTCTTCGCCGGCGGTGACCTGAAGGGCATGATCAACCTCGGCCCGGAGAACGCCGGGGAGGCGTTCGACACCGTCGAGTCGGTCAAGCGTGACCTGCGTGCGCTCGAGACGCTGGGCAAGCCGGTGGTGGCCGCCATCAACGGCGCGGCGCTGGGCGGCGGTCTGGAGATCGCGCTGGCCTGTCACCACCGCATCGCCGCGGACGTCAAGGGCCTGGTCGTCGGCCTGCCCGAGGTCACGCTGGGTCTGCTGCCCGGCGGCGGCGGGGTGACCCGCACCGTGCGGATGTTCGGCATCCAGAACGCCTTCATGAACATCCTGTCGCAGGGCACCCGGTTCAAGGCCGACAAGGCCAAGGAGATCGGCCTGGTCGACGAAATCGTCGGCTCGGTAGACGAATTGGTGCCCGCCGCCAAGGCCTGGATCAAACAGGTCAAGGACGACCCCGACTCATACACCCAGCCATGGGACAAAAAGGGCTACAAGATGCCCGGCGGCACCCCCGCCAGCCCCGCGCTGGCCGGCATCCTGCCGTCGTTCCCGGCGCTGCTCAAGAAGCAGCTCAAGGGCGCACCGATGCCGGCGCCGCGCGCCATCCTGGACGCGGCCGTCGAGGGCGCGCAGGTGGACTTCGACACCGCCAGCCGCATCGAGAGCCGCTATTTCACCCAGCTGGTCACCGGCCAGGTCGCCAAGAACATGATCCAGGCGTTCTTCCTCGACCTGCAGCACATCAACGGCGGTGGGTCGCGGCCCGACGGCATCGAACCGGTCAAGATCAACAAGATCGGTGTGCTGGGTGCGGGCATGATGGGCGCCGGTATCGCCTACGTCTCGGCCAAGGCCGGCTTCGAGGTGGTGCTCAAGGACGTCAGCCTCGAGGCCGCCGAGAAGGGCAAGGGATACTCGGAAAAGCTTGAGGCCAAGGCGCTTCAGCGTGGCAAGACCACCGAGGAGAAGAGCAAGGCGCTGCTGGACCGGATCACCCCGGCCGCCGACCCCGAGGCCTTCAAGGGCGTCGATTTCGTGATCGAGGCGGTGTTCGAGAACCAGGAACTCAAGCACAAGGTGTTCCAGGAGATCGAGGACATCGTCGAGCCCAACGCACTGCTGGGGTCGAACACCTCGACGCTGCCGATCACCGGTCTGGCTACCGGCGTGAAGCGCCAGGAGGACTTCATCGGGATCCACTTCTTCTCGCCGGTCGACAAGATGCCGCTGGTCGAAATCATCAGGGGCGAAAAGACTTCCGACGAGGCGCTGGCCCGGGTGTTCGACTACACGCTGGCCATCGGCAAGACCCCGATCGTCGTCAACGACAGCCGCGGCTTCTTCACCAGCCGCGTCATCGGCACGTTCGTCAACGAGGCGCTCGCCATGCTCGGTGAGGGCGTGGAGCCGGCCAGCGTCGAGCACGCCGGTTCGCAGGCCGGCTACCCGGCGCCGCCGCTGCAGCTGTCCGACGAGCTCAACCTGGAGCTGATGCACAAGATCGCCACGGCCACCCGCAAGGGTGTCGAGGACGCGGGCGGCACCTACGAGCCGCACCCGGCCGAGGCCGTCGTCGAGAAGATGATCGAGCTGGGCCGCCCGTCGCGGCTGAAGGGCGCGGGTTTCTACGAGTACGTCGACGGCAAGCGCACCCGGCTATGGCCGGGCCTGCGCGAGACGTTCAAGTCCGGCAGCGCCGATATTCCGTTGCAGGACATGATCGATCGCATGTTGTTCGCCGAGGCGCTCGAGACGCAGAAGTGCCTGGACGAGGGCGTGCTGACGTCGACCGCCGACGCCAACATCGGGTCGATCATGGGCATCGGCTTCCCGCCCTACACCGGTGGTAGCGCCCAGTTCATCGTCGGCTACGAGGGCAAGCACGGCATCGGCAAGGAAGCCTTCGTGGCCCGGGCCAAGGAGCTTGCGGCCCGCTACGGCGACCGGTTCCTGCCGCCGGCGTCGCTGACCTAGCCTGCACCAACGCAAGCGCATAAGCCCCCGAAACCACGAGGTTTCGGGGGCTTATGCGTACGGCGGCTCGGCCGCTGCGCCGAGACTTAAGCCATTGCGAAGCGCTACGGCGTGTCGTCGCAACAGGTTACGTGTCGCGGCGCGCGAATAGGTAGTACCACGCCGGCGTCTTCTCGGCGCGGTCCAGCTCGCGTTCGGCGCCGGCCGACAGCAGCGTCCAGCTCTGGGTGAATCGGCGTTCCATCTCGGCGCGGTCGATCCCGCGCACCCCGACCCGGCCACCGGGGACGAACGCGACGATCAGCAGGCGGGCGTCGGGTGCGGCAAGGGCGCTGATCTCGCGGACATAGGCGTCGCGATCCGCGTCGCTCATGTTGTGCAGGCACCCGTTGTCGACGATCAACCCGAAGTTGGTGCCGATGCCCGTCCGGCTCAACTGCGTGACGTCGGCCTGGACGAAGTCGACCGTGGCGCCCGCAGCCTGTGCCTTCGCGCGGGCGCGCTCGAGCGGTTTGGCCACGAAGTCGACCGCGGTGACCTTCCAGCCGTGCTGGGCGAGGTAGATGGAGCAGTCGCCGGTGCCGCAGCCGACCTCCAGGGCCGACCCTGCGGGGAGCGCGGCGGCGTCGGGGGTGCCCTCGACGAGATCGCGCACGCTCTGGGCGAGCGGATGACCGTCCCACGGGGTGAAACCGATGCGGTAGAAGATCCGAAACAGCGTCTGTTTGGAAGCCATAGCTCACCCTAGGCCGCTTCGACGCGGCCGGTCACCCTACCGGGAGGCGGCGGCGATCCGGCGCCATTCCTCGCGCGGGAAGGCGCGGGGATCGGCCAGCAGCACCTGGACGCAGACGTGGTCGGCGCCGGCGGAACGATGTTCGGCGACGCGGCGCATGATGGCCTCTTCGTCGCCCCACGCGATGATCGCGTTGAAGAGCCGGTCGCTCACCTGCGACAGGTCGTCCTCGGAGAAGCCGCTGCGCAACAGGTTGTTGGCGTAGTTGGGCAAGGCCAAATACGCGCGCAGCCAATCGGTTCCGATCTGGCGGCCCTCCTCGGCGCTGTCGGTCAGGATCACCGTCTGTTCGGGCAGCAGCAATGGGCCCTGGCCCAAAGTCGCACGGGCGGAGGCGGTGTGTTCGGGGGTGACCAGGTACGGGTGGGCGCCCCCGGCGCGGGTCGCCGACAGGGTCAGCATCTTGGGGCCGAGCGCGGCAAGGACCCGGCGCTCGATGGGCACCGGCCGCGGCGCGGCATCCAAGCCGTCCAGGAACGCCGCCGTTGCCGCCAGCGGTTTGCGGTAGCGACCGGGTTGGCCGGCATCGATCAGCGGCGCGTGGCTGACGCCGATGCCCAGCAGGAAGCGGTCACCGTGCTCGGCGGTCAGGGCCGCATAGGAGTCGGCGACCTCGGAGGGTGAATGCATCCACAGGTTCAGGATCCCGGTGGCGATCACGGTCCGCTTGGTCGCGCCGAGCAGATGACCCACCGCGTCGAACACCGGACCGCCGACATCCGGTATCCACAGCGCGGGGAAGCCCAGGTCGTCGAGTTCCGCTGCGGCGTCGGCGGATTCGGCCGGGTCGCCGTAGCGCAGTTGACTGCTCCAGATCCCCACACCGGTCAGTTCCATCTGCAGCCTTCCCGTGGTGGCGCGCGGTGACTCGGGTCCGCGGCTCTACGCAACATGCTGTCAGACGTCGCTGAAGGTGTACTCGGGGACTGGCATCGAGTCGTGCATCCGCACGCCCTTGGTGTTGAGCTTCGCCAAGGACCGCGACAGCGGTCCGGGCATCGCCGAGACCAGCTGGGCCCCACGGGTCAACGCCCACAGGCCGATTCGTGAACCGGGGATGACGCCCTTGGCCGCACCGCGGGCAAACGACCGGCTGCGGTGCACCGGTTCGCGCATCCGGAGTTCGTAGGCGGCGAAGGCGCGCAGGTGGTCCCCGTCGGCCTCGGCGAGCTCGCCGGCCAGCACGTAGGCGCCGAGGACGGCGAGGCTGGTGCTGCCGCCCACCGCGGGCCCCGGACAGTATCCGGCGTCCCCGACCAGGGTGACCCGGCGGCGCGACCACCGATCGGTGCGCAGCTGGGTGATGGAGTCGAAGTAGAAGGTGGGGGTGCGCTCCAGTTCGCTTAACCAGCCGTCCACCTGCTCGTGCATCCCGGTAAACGCCTCGTGCAGTAATCGCTTCTGCCGCAACGCATCGCGGTGGTCGTAATCCAATTCGGCCGTGCTGCGGAACATGAACACCGCCCGCGCGTCGTCCAGGTGATCGGCGGTGTAGATGCCGGCGAAGCGCCCGACCCCGATGTGGGCGACCATCTCGCCGGGCGCGACCAGCGCCTTGGGCGCCGAGACCACCGACAGGTAGCCGCCGAGGAAGCGGGTGAGCTCGGCGTCTTCACCGAAGGTCAGGCGCCGCACATTGGAATGCAGCCCGTCGGCGCCTACGATCACGTCGAAGGTGCGCGCTGGGCCGTGCTCGAAGGTCACGGTGCCGTCGTGCTCGATCCCGGTGATGGAGTCACCGAACAGGTACTCGACGTCGTCGCGCGCGGCGTCGTAGTAGATCTCGCTGAGGTCGTCGCGCATGATCTCCACGTGCCGGTCGGAGGTGGCCGCGTAGATCTTGGTGAGGTCGATTCGGGTGGGCTTCGTCCGGCCTTCCCGGTGCATCGTCAGCCGGTCCGTTCCGGTGGCCCGCGCCTCGATGCGTGGCAGGACGCCCATCTTCGCCGAGATCTCCATTGCCGGACGGAACAAGTCGACGGCGTGGCCGCCGGTTTTGCGTAGCGTCGGTGCGCGCTCCACCACGGTGACGTCGAAGCCGTGACGGGTCAGCCAGTAGGCCAGGACCGGGCCGGCGATGCTGGCACCGGAGACGAGGATCCGCATGACGATCTCCCATACTTACTTAACGTTCGGTAAGCGTAAGTCCCCCGATGCTCCGCACGAGGTGTCGCGAGCGAAGTCGGTCGCGGCCGCGCTCGACGCGCTGGGCGGGTGACGGCCGCAGGGTTGCGGCTACAGTCCGGGTATGCGCTTTGGTCTCTTCATCCCGCAGGGCTGGCGAATGGATCTGGTCGGCATCGAACCGGAGAACCACTGGGCGGTGATGCGCGAGCTGGCCGACCACGCGGACAAGGGCAGCTGGGATTCACTTTGGGTCTACGACCATTTCCACACCGTGCCCGTGCCGACCGGGGAAGCCACGCACGAGGCCTGGTCGCTGATGGCCGCCTACGCGGCGACCACCTCGCGGATCAAGCTCGGCCAGATGTGCACGGCGATGAGCTACCGCAACCCCGTCTACCTGGCCAAGGTCGCCGCGACGGCCGACATCATCTCCGGTGGCCGCATCCAGATGGGTATCGGCGGCGGCTGGTACGAACACGAAT
>NZ_LZMG01000001.1:0-1357 GCF_001673615.1 Mycobacterium sp. 1245499.0 | reverse complement strand
CCCCCGCCGTCCACCCCGCCCATCCGCACTATTCCGCCGCCCTCGCCCCACGATTTCGATTCGCCATGAACATCAGTCGGGGCACCCTACAGAAGGCGACCGCCGCCACCCTGATCCTGACGCTGGTCGTGGCGTCGTTCGTGGTCGGCAACAAGCTGTGGAAAGACGTCGAAAAGAATACGTACTCGGCGTATTTCACCGAGGCCAACGGTCTGTTCGTGGGCGACGAGATTCGCATCCTCGGCGTCGCCGTCGGCGTGGTCGATAAGATCGAGCCCCAGCCCGGCAGTTCCAAGGTGACGTTCTCGGTCGACAAGCAGTATTCGATCCCCGCGGATGCTCGCGCCGCGATCCTGTCGCCATCGCTGGTGACGTCGCGGGCTGTCCAGCTCGTCCCGGCGTACTCCGGCGGCCCCAAGCTGAGCGCCGGCGCCTCGATTCCCCTGAGCCGCACCGCGGTTCCCGTCGAATGGGATGACTTCCGCAAGCAGCTGGAGAAACTCACCGACGCCCTGCAGCCCACCAGCCCGGGCGGGGTCAACTCCGTCGGCGAGTTCATCGACTCGGCGGCGGACAACGTGCGCGGCCAGGGCGACACCGCCCGCGACACCGTGCTCAAGCTTTCCGAGGCGATCTCGGCGCTCGGCGATCACGCCGACGACATCTTCAGCACGGTGCGTAACCTGCAACTGCTGGTGTCCGCGCTGTACTCGAGCAGCGATCTGCTGGCCTCGTTCAACCAGAACATGGCCGGCGTGACGACGCTGCTGTCCAACACCCCCAACGAAGTCGGCAACGCGTTGAAGTCGCTGGACGGCGCGCTCACGGACGTGCGTGATTTTCTGGCCGAGAACCGCGAAGCGGCGGGCGTCACCTTCGACCGATTGGGCTCCATCACCACGGCGCTCAATGACAGCCGCGGCGATATCAAGCAGATCCTGCACATCGCCCCGACGGTGTTTCAGAACTTCTTGAACATCTACCAGCCGGCCCAGAGCGCGATGACCGGCATCCTGGCCCTGAACAACTTCGCCGACATCCCGCAGTTCATCTGCAGCTCGATCGAGGCGGCGTCGCGGGCGCGCCATCCGGCGGCGCGGGCGCCTCAGGCGGGGGCGGCGGCGTGTACCCGGGCCGCAGCCAGTCCTCGCTGTAGGTGATCTCGCTGGGCCGCGCCTGCGTCCCGACGAACGGGTTAATTCCCGCCGGAATGTAGTTGTAGATACGGTTTTTGATGATCGGGTTGAGGTACTGCAGGCACAGCTTCGATACCCGCGCCAGGCGCGCCCGCGACGCCGCCTCGATCGAGCTGCAGATGAACTGCGGGATGTCGGCGAAGTTGTTCAGGGCCAGGATG